>JAADFH010000056.1:300-4685 GCA_013152995.1 Methanobacteriota archaeon | reverse complement strand
TGGAACACCAGCTATGCCATGTACCTGGCGGTGCTTGCGAGCATGATGCACGCCTTCGCCGTGCCTGCGGCGATAGAGGTGGCGCAGCGCAGGAAGGGCTTCAACCGCGGTCTCTTTGAGTGGCTGTGGAAGGCACCCTGGAAGAATCCCTCCTTCTCGGCGCTTATCCTGTCAATAGTGGTCTTCGGCTTCCTGGGCGGGATAAGCGGTGTGATTCAGGGCACAGAGCAGCTCAACATAAGATTCCACAACACCCTTGCGGTGCCCGGACATTTCCACGGCACCGTCGCTGGCGGCACAACGCTGGCGTTTATGGGCATAACCTACTACGTGCTTCCGCTGATATTCAGGCGCGAGCTGGTAGGCAAGAGCCTCGCGGTGTACCAGCCCTGGATATTTGGCATAGGTATAGCGCTGGTATCCATAGGCATGCAGGGCGCTGGTTTATATGGCGTGCCCAGGAGGCATGCGGACATAACCGGCTTCGGCGGCTCTGCGCTCGCCTTTGAGTACGACCCCACCGCATACCTCTGGCTCTCGGTGCTCGGAATAGGTGGAGTTCTCGCCTTTGCAGGAGCGCTGCTGTTTGTGCTGATAGCCGTGGCAACGCTGATTAAGGGAAGGAGGCTCTGAAGATGGAGGAAGAGGTCAGACCCAAGGGCACGCTGGCGCTGGTGCTGCTGTTCTTTGCGGTGTTTGTGCTCTTCTATGTGGTAAACTGGATATGGCTCAGCGGTGTCTGGGTGCTGAGGTAGCGGTAGCGGAGGAGCGGAGTTGAGGCACACCACAGGAAAGCACCTGCACCGCTGGCTTCTTTTTTCAGTTTTTTCGCTGCTGATTTCAGGAGGTTATGCGTTCTTTGCGGCGATGGCACGCACACCTGCAGTAGGGCTTCCTGTGGATGCTGATTTTTTCAGAGTCGCCCTGGTGGAGCACGTGGTATTTGCGCTGGTTGTGTGGTTTCTGGGTTTTGGAGTGGTGCTGATGTGCCATAGTGCGGGGAGACTGGGGGAGCTTGAGCATCCTGGCTGGGGCATCGGACTTCTGGTAGCATGCGCGGGCAGCGGGATGCTTGTGGCAGCCTCCCTCTTTGATGCCCAGCCGCTGCTGATAGACTACCTGCCCCTGCTTGAGCATCCCCTCTACTTTGCAGGTCTGCTGCTGCTTGCCGCTGGAGTATCTGCAGCGGTGGTGGCGTACATCTCGGAAATCAGAAAGGTGCGGGTGTCAGAGCTCCAGAGCTACGGGATGCTGCTCGTGGGGCTGATAACCCTCATAACCTTCCTGAGCTTTCTGTCTTCTGCCTTTATCAACGGCACCAACTACCGTGCCCTTGTCTGGGGCCCGGGGCACATCTTCCAGGTGGCGAGTACCCTGGCTATGGTAGTAGCTTGGCTGGTGCTACTGAGGGAGACCATGGGGGTGGAGCAGGACTCGCCGCTGATGAGAAGGCTGCTCCTCCTGTATCTTGCGGTGGCGATGCTCATGCCTGGCATCTACTTCTTCCCGCCGTGGGAGCAGTCCGGGATGTTCACCCTGGCGATGATGTACGGAGTAGCCCTGCCCAGCGTACCCGTGGCGCTGCTGGTGCTGAGAGCGCTTGTCTCCCGACCTGTGGTGCTGCGCAACCCGGCGCATTCCTCCCTGCTGATGTCGCTGCTGCTCTTCGGCACCGGCGGCGCAATGGGTTTCTTTGCCACGGGCGCTGACCTGCGTGTCCCGGCTCACTACCACGGCGTGCTGGGTGCTGTTACCCTCGCCTTCATGGGCGTCACCTACCTGCTTCTGGAGGAGCTGGGCAGGGGATACAGCAGACGTGCTGCCATGCTTCAGCCACACCTCTACGGAGCTGGGCTGCTGCTCATCATCCTGGGGCTGTTCTGGGCGGGGATGAGAAGCGCACCCCGCAAAACCGTGGAGTTCTCTGACCAGACAGCAAGCCTGGCGATGAACCTGATGGGTCTGGGCTCGGTGGTTGCGGTGCTGGGAGGCGCTGCCTTTGTTGTGAACGTGCTACTGGCGCTGCTCGGCACTGACTCTAACAGGAGGTGAAGTACAGGGCTTCAGAGGGGCAGGCGTCCATGCAGGCTCTGCATGGCTTCTCAGCGTCTGGGTTCTTCACTCTCTCGCATCTGGAGAGGTCAAGCTCCAGTGCCACTCCCGAGGCTACGCCGATTACCTCACCCCCACCTTTGCCACCCTGAATCTCTGCCCTGAGCGCATTTGCGGGGCATGCGACAACGCAGTTTCCGCATCCGCTGCACAGCTCTTCAACCACCACCATCTTTACCCTTCTGCTACCTCCCAGCAGCGGGAGGAACCTGAGAAGCAGGAGCACCATTGAGAGGGACAGCAGTACGGCAATTACCCAGGTGGCTTCCATCTACTCACCCACTGAGAATCTGCCCTTCTCAAACCGCAGGTGCACCACCTTCCCCGCTTCAAATCTCACCTCTCTCTTCAGTTTGTGGCTGAATCTGCCGTCTCTGGTGTCCCCTATCCTGACCTCAAGGGTGTGAATGCCTGGCTCAACCAGCAGCCTCTCGTAGGCGTGGCTGGGACCATCCTTCCAGAGTCCAGACGGTGGGTAGCTCCTGTTCAGCAGGGTCTTGCCGTCCAACAGCAGGAGCACCTCCACGGCTGAGCGTTCCCTGGGACATGGGGTAATGTTTCCTGCTCTGAGCTCCTCCATGGTGGGCTCTCTGCAGGGTACCAGCCGTTCTCCAGTGTGGCTCATGGTGAACAGAAGCACGGCTCTGTCTTCCTGTATCAGGGAGTAGGCGGGTGAGGTGGAGAAGTAGCTCAGGGGCAGTGCCACGAGGAGGAGCATTAGCAGGGCGAGAAGTGGTGCTGGCTTCTCTTCACCGCACCTGCGATGGCTTTTCTCGCTCAGGCTCGCTATTAACACCTCCTCCTCGCCAGGCATAAGCCAGCACACCTCCACCTGCGTCGCTTCGGTGTGCCTGAGCACCGGGGCACGTCTGCCGGAGAGCCTTTCCTGCATCCACAGGTTACCCAGGCGGTATCTGCAGTCTCCCAGCTTGCACCCTGCAATTATAACTTTCTCCGCCCCGGCGTCAATAGCCTCCTCCACCGCTGAGGGATGCAGCATACCTATGCAGCGGAGGCTGAGCACCTCCGCCCCTGCCAGCTTTAGCCTTTCCTCTGCATCCTTTCCGAGGCAGTGTGTGCACATTAGCACCAGGGCTTTACCCTCCCCTGCCAGCTTCCTCACCCTGCGCCTGAGCTCCTCAAGCTCCATGTCTTCCAGCTCCACTGCTCCGAAGCTGCAGGAGCCAATGCATACTCCGCAGCCCGCGCATCTACCCTCAGATACGCTGGCGACGGTCTTACCGTTATCTTTCAGCATGTTTATGGCGCCGTAGGGGCAGTCAGCATAGCATAACTCACAGCCCACACAGGCATTTCTGCGGATACCCGCTATAACCCGCCTTCTCTGCAGCAGCCAGGGTGCTGCAAGCAAAAGCACGGTGAAAGAAAGCAGCAGAAGCCACGTGATGTGGGGGTGGCTCTGCATGGGTGGCAGGAGGAACATGTAGTACCAGTCAACGGGCACGTTGACGGGTACCATGTTGAGGGCTGCAGGGGAGGCGCTGGTTGCTGGTTTTGCAAGCGATACTGCAAGCACCACAGCCAGCACCACCGCCGCAAGTCTGGAGGGTGGCAGCGCTCTGGTGCCGGAGAAACGTGAGAAGTGGAGCAGCAGCAGCGCCATGGAAAAGAGGGGCAGTGCAAGATGGGTGAATACCACGGCAAAGAAGAGCAGGCTGGTAAGATTCTCCTCACCAGCGAGTGCCAGCGCGAGGGGTTTTGGAAAGATGGGCAGCACGTCCAGGAACTCGGTCACGCTCAGCGCCACGAGCTGCGCACGCTGGTCCCACACCATCCAGTATCCAGTCAGACCCTCTATCATCACCGCACCTAAGAGCAGCACCCCGGAAACCCACACCAGCCATCTGCTCTGCAGCAGCCTCCGTGTCATGAAGGTGCGAGCAGCGTGCAGCAACAGGACAACTACGAGGGCGTCTGCTGCGTATCTGTGTATGCTGCGCATGACTCCGCCTATGGCGCTTTTTGTAATCTCATCAACGGATATGTATGCGTTTTGTGTGTTTATCTTGTAAAAAGGCAGCATGTATATGCCGCTGATTGCTGTTAGCAACAGCAGAAATACGGCTATCTGACCGAGATAGAACAGCGGGTTGTACCTGGATGTGAAGGCACGGTTTACCAGCTCCTCCGCCAGTGAGATTATGCCCATTCATCTAAATGTTGTTTTCTGTATGGTAATAACTTTCTGCGAACATGTATGCCATGCTCTTCTAACTTCCAGACCGCCGTGCGCACCTGCTCAGATATCTGCG
>JAADFH010000056.1:0-211 GCA_013152995.1 Methanobacteriota archaeon | reverse complement strand
AACCCCCAATATCCAGCGGTTGTGCAGTTATATGCTCATTCAATGCCGATAAAAAACTTTTTATAGGATGAGGTTATACTGTAGAAGGTGCATGAGAGGACACGGGCAGTTTATATACCAGTCCCGGAGGCAGTACGGGAAGGTTGGAGGTGAAAGCTGTGGTAGTGTTGAGGCGAGTTTCGGAGTCCGTGAAGGACTACGACACCATCAG
>JAADFH010000055.1 GCA_013152995.1 Methanobacteriota archaeon | reverse complement strand
TGTGCCAAAAGTGATACCGCCACCTCCTCCTGCTCCTCCACCCCCTCCGCCACCGCCAGAGCCTGCTGCGGATGCCACAGAGAAGCTGATGCTGGGCGTGAAGTTAACGTTACCTGCGGTGTCGTTCATCCACACGTAGAAGGTGTAGCTGCCTCCCGGAGAGACGCTCCGGCTCAGGCTGACAACACTGCCAGGGCTGGGCACACTCTGGTTTACACCATTCCAGCTCAGCACCAGCGTGTCGGGGTGGGGTTCGCTGATGGAGATGTTCACAGTGACGCTGGTTGTGCTGGAGCTGAGCACAGCACCGCTGGCGGGTGTTGGAGGCAGGAGAGCCAGCACCGGCGGGGTGGTGTCCACACTTATGCTGACGCTCTTTACGGTGCTTCTCCCGAGCGCATCGCTTGCATTTATGCTCAGGGTGTAATCGCCATCTGACAGCGCCGAAGTGTCCCACTGCGCATACCACAGCCCGGAGTTGCTGTGACTCAGGCTCAGGCTCTCGGAGTATGTGGCGTTTGAGATGTTTGCAATGACTGAGGCGACTCCCACGCCAGCATCTCTGACAATCGCACTTATTGTTACCACACCCCTGACGGCAGAACCGCTGGCGGGGGTGATGTTGCTCACCTCAGGGGGGAGGGTGTCCACCAGAACCTCCCTCACCTCCGTGGTGTTGGTATTGCCGGCGGTGTCGTTCACCCACACGTAGAAGGTGTGGCGCCCGTCAGGGAGGTTGGACATGGAGATGGCGGTGTAGCTGCCGCTGTAGCTTCGCCTGTAGCTCGTGCCATTCCAGTTCAGCACAAGCGTGTCGGGGTGAAGCTCAGCATGGGTGACGTTGACGGTGATGCTGCGTGCGGTGATTACAGAGCCGTTCAGAGGCGTTGGCGGGATGAAGCTCACATCTGGAGGTGTTGTGTCAATGGTGAAGAAGACGGTGGTAAAGTTGAGGTTGCCTGCCGTGTCAAGGACGTAGAAGGTGGCGTTGTGCGCACCTTCAACCAGGGATATTGAGGTATTATACCAGTGCGCTGCTGAGTCGTTTATCAGCGTGTAATTGGCTCCAGCGTCTATAGAGACGTTTGCACTCACAAGGGGCTTGTTGGCGGTGATGTTAAAGTGCACATCCTGCACGGGATAGCTTCTATTCTGCGGCGACTCTACGTATATCAGGAGGGGGGCGTCTACCTCAACCACCCTTATTCCGCTGGAGTTCCAGTTACCTGCTAGGTCCTGAACGTGCACCCTGAAGGTGTAATTCCCGTTGGGCAGGGAGGTAACGTTCAGGTACCAGTTTTGCCCTGAGCCCTTCATCGTCTCATTTACTCTGTTCCACTCAAGAATGGAACGATTCAGGGGCTCAGAGGTGGTTATGTTGACGAACACGTAGCTGACACTGACGGTGGTGGCGTTGTCTGGAGTTGGTGGCACAAACACTGGCAGAGGCGGGGTAAAATCCACCGTTAGCACCCTCATCTCAGAAACATTCATGTTACCATAGGTGTCATTGGCATATACCCTGTAAAAGTAGCTGCCTTCTGAAAGGTTCGTGAGGTTGTAGTAGGCTGCTTTACCAGACAGCAACAGCATTGTTATATTCGTGCCATTCCACTCAAGTAATGCTGTATCAACAGGCTCTGAGAATGTGACATTGATGTAAGCCCACGTCTCCCTCCAGAAGGTGGAATTTTCCGGGGTGGGTGGCACAAAGCTTATTGATGGCGGCTCTGGGCTAATCGCCTCATATGCAGCTAATGCATCCACACGGTAGTAAGTTGCCCCTGTTGCAGTGTCGTAAATGGGTACGCCCGTGGAGTTCAGCACTGAGAACAGGTATTCTGGAGCCGGAGCTGTGCCGTAAAACGCCCGGTACTCCTGATTTAAAAGTGCAATGACCCCGGAGACATGCGGTGCTGCCATTGAAGTTCCTCCATAAACCGCATAGCCGCCAGAGATACTGGTTGAATTTATGAGTGCACCGGGAGCAAGGAGAATGTCAGGAAAACCAGCACCTCTGTTAGTGAAGCATGTTATTTTATCAGCGTAGGTTGAGCCGTCATTGCACGTGCCCCAGGACACTCCGCCAACGTTGGCATCATAGGTGGCTCCAACTCTCGTTGCATTTCTGATACAGGCGGGGGAGGGCAGAGCGGTGTAATTTGCATCATTGCCTGTAGCCACAACAACGCTGATATTCCTTGCCACTGCAGCGTTGATGGCGTCTCTGAAAAGCGTCTCTGAGGCATCGCAGTAGGTGGTGTACAGCTCTGAGCCACCGAGGCTCATGCTTATTACCGTTATGTTGTAAACGCTGGCGTTGCTCACGCACCAGTCTATACCCGCCAGAACATCACTGGATAAACCAGAGCCTGAGGCGTTCAAAACCTTTATAGCCACTATGCCTGCATCGGGAGCCACACCCTTTATACTCCCATTCGCCGCCACAATTCCCGCCACATGGGTTCCGTGACCGTCATCGTCCATTGGATCAGGGTCATTGTTGACAAAGTCGTAGCCACCCAGAACCTTGTAGCCTGAGCCGAAACCTCCGCCAAGGTCTGGATGTGTGTAGTTCACACCGGTGTCTATGATGCAGACACTCTGACCTCTGCCGGTTATGCTGCTCCCCCCGATTATCCTGCTCCAGACATCCTCTGCATTTATCAGTGGTACACTCTCCGTAAGAAAGGCTCTAACGGGTCTGTCTTCAACAATAAGTTCAACGTCCGGGTTATTCGCCAGTATTGGTATTTTTGATGCTGGGATTTCTGCTATCATACCAGAAATTGTTGAAAATTCTCCCACAACCCTGCCACCTGCAGCCACCACCCCCTCTCTGACACTGCCCCTTACAGACTGAGATTTAATTTCAGGTTCTTTTAGCTTTATTATCACCCTTATCTTCTCATCCTTTGGTACAGAATTTATTTTTTCTGAAAGAGTCTTCGTGATTTTCTGATTGTACTCGCCAGAATATGCAAAAGATCCGTGTATAAAGAATATGTTCACCATAACCACCATAATTATTGAATATTTCCAGCATATATCTCTCAAATCCAACATACATCGTCACCAATCATTGTAAATACCGAATAAGCACGTATTTCTGCATACTTGCTCATAAATTGAGAAACTTGAAGAATCGCGAAGCACTGGCATTCGCATACTATTCAAATCCAGGGCTCTCACACCCCTCCAGATTGTTGCCACAGCACTTTAACGTATCTGCAGATACGCATAAAAAATTTACGCTGTTATGAGGGTGCTTCAGATTATACGTTCAGCTCAGAAACTCTCATTGCCCTCGGGCACGTACACTATCTCGCCAGTCTCCAGCCTGTAGGCGCTGCCAAGCTTCACACCCCTGCCGCCCGCAATCTCCCTTGATATGTTGTACTTCTTTATCTCGGTGCCCTTCTTGACAATAATCTCCATATCAGGCGCCCCGGGATTCTTTACTATCGTCACATCCTTCTCCGAGAGTAGCTCCGGGAGGTTGGAGTAGGCGACAACCGCGAGAAGCAGAGCTACAGCGAACACCATTGCAACATCAAACAGGTTTGCCACATAGCGCAGGGGCTCCTCATCCTCGCTCCAGCGTCTTCTTCTCCTGAGGTACCTGCTCCTCAGCTTTTTCACCTCCTGCAATCAGCTCGGCATAGAAGGCTATGTCAGATATGTCCTGTGCATACCACCGCCTCCTCAGGCTTAAAGCCACGTAGCATACACCCGCCACAAAGAGCCCCACCACTGTGGTGGTAAAAGCTATTGCGAGGTTTTTAGCCAGCACATTGATATCGCCCCTGGTTAAGCCTATGAGCGCAGGACCTAAAGGTATGAGGGTGCCCATCAACCCCAGCACCGGGGCAAGCTTTGCGGCCAGCGCAAGGGGCTCAAGCCTCCTCTCCACCTCAAACTCGTACTCCTGCAGCAGCTTCTCAAGCCTCACCTCAAGCATAGGCTTGCCTCTGAGCCTCTCCAGGTCCCTTCTGAACCTCTCAACCAGCCAGGTGCTCCCCCCTATACCGCTACCTGCAATATCAAACTCCCTCCTGCGTGTGGAGTATTCTGCGAGCAGCTCCCCTGCAAAAAGCAGCGCCGCAAGGGTGAGCAGGGCAAGCAGTATCATCACGGGGTAGAGCAGGGCGCTGGAGATTATCAGCAGCAGGTAAGCCAGGGTGTCTATCATCCTCTCACCATCCTCGCCTTTAAGAAGCCTGCGGCAACAAGCACCGCGAAAAGTGCGTAGGCTTTCAGGACCTCATCAATGGGTGGAGAGATGCTGCTGAAGCGCAGGTGTCTGATTAAGGTACGCGGGCACCAGGAGAAGAGCGCACAGGTAGAGCATGCCCACCATCACCATTACCGCACCCAGATTTCTGGGTGAGGCATACCTCCTCAGCCCCATTGCAGATGCGAGCGCCACTGAAAAGAAGAAGACTCCCAGCTCCAGACCCACCTTTACTCCGGACGCCCGGGTGTACTCCATCAGCATTCCCGCTGAGAGGAACAGCGCTACCAGGCATGCGGGGCAGGGCAGAGCCATTGCGAGGAAAGTCCTCCTGGAGACGTCGCAGCCGCAGGTGTGCTGCTTTATCGTCCTCACGCCGAAGAAGATCAGAGCCAGGGATAGGGCTGCATGGGAGGCAACACCCAGGTTGAGAAGCGCATACAGCCTTTCCTGAGAGATGCGCTCCATCACTGCACCAGCGGCTATGGTGACCGCAACATAAACCAGGAGCACAGCCACAACCTCGCTTCTGCGCAGCCCTGCAAGACCGCAGCCGCTGCCAGCCTTTATGGCGAATACAGCCACAGCTATCAGCACGCCTGCAGCCACCGCAAGGGAGGCGTTCATTCACAGCCACCTTCTCCTCAGAAGCCTGAGGAAACCGTAGCCAAGCACCGAGAAGGTCCCTACCGCCACAACCACAGCCTTTATGGGCACTGCGCTTGAAGGCGTGCCATCTTCTTCCCACTCCTCTGGCGAAAGCACCCTGCCTCTCACGCTCTCTCCAGCGGTTGAAGCGCTTGACTCGCCGCCCTGCTCGCCCTCCGTGCCGAAGCCCTCTCCACTGCCAGCTTTCTCCTCCACCTGCTCTGCCTGAGACGTGGTTTCATTCCGCCCTTCCTCTTCACCCGTTGCGTTTGTGCTCAGCTTTTCTGGCTCATAATCCCAGCCTGATTCGTCGCTGTGGTAGCTCACCGGCTCTGCCAGCGGAACCGAGAGCAGACCCTGAATGAACTTATCAAGGAGCGGATTGGCGCAGGTGTGGTGGCAGCAGGCTACGCCGTAGATCTCTATGAGCTCCTGAAGCTCTTTAGCGAGCGCTCTCTGTACATCTTCGCTGGGACTCCAGTAGCCCTTGCGCACAGCCTCCAGCATCCGTGCATACATGGACTGCTTTGTCCAGGGGGAGTGTTCCCTGAACCACTCATCCAGCCCCAGGGAATATTTATCCCTGGCGTAAATCTCATAAAGCGCATCCCACACCTCCGGCGGAATCATCCTCTCGTCCACAACCTGCCAGCCCCAGAGGTTCTCCAGGGTCTTGGAGAACATGCTCGCACCAGAGTAGCCATTCTCCATCATGCCCTGAATCCACTTTGGATTGTACAGCCTGGAGCGCAGCTCCCTGTTCAGGAAGTCCTGCAGCGTCTCCATTCTTGCGTTATCTCTGTCTCTCAGGTTTGCTATCCACATCTCGGGTCTTGTTCCACCTGAAGCGTAGCCTATCGCCAGGCTCAGCCCGCCAAAGTACTGGAAGACGTCGTCATTGTCAAAGGCGCCGTAGAGGTTGCTGGACCTGGTGAAAAGCGCCGCTTCTGTGCCTTTGAGATTCTCCTTAAACAGCTCTGGCGACAGGGTGTAGAAGCTGCCGTCAAGGTACACATTGCCCAGCCTCTGGATGTAAATCCGGGCTATTTTATCTGTGCTCTCCCAGGTGTTGCTTGCCTCTGCTGCGGCTGCCACCCTTACGCCGTAATCGCCAGGAGGCTCTGAGAAAATTCTTGCCATCGCAAGGCGCTCTGCATCGCTGGTATTGTAACCCCTGGCAAGGAGCCAGTCCTTCATGGCAAGGTAGTTCTCCCTGACGTAGTTGGGGTAGCTTGAGTTTGAGGCGTTGGCAGCCAGCATAACCGCCCTATCAAGAAGCTGGAGCTGGTAGGTGAAGGTATCCCTGTACAAGCCCGAGGTGACTATCACCACATCTATTCTGGGTCTGCCGAGCTGGCTCTCATTTATGAGCTGCACATCGTAGACCCTGCCCCTCTTCCACTTCGGCTCAACGCCCAGCAGATAGAGTATCTGTGCCTCGGCAACGCCTCTGTGACGCATGGTTTCAGTTGCCCAGAGCAGGTAGGCAACCTTTCTGGGGTAGGTGCCGTGCCTCCTGACATAGTCGCTGAGGAAGGAAGAGCCTTGCCAACCTTCCAGGCAGCGGTGGTTGGAATTCCGCGTGGGTCAAAGGAGTAGAAGTTTCTGCCTGTTGGCAGCGCCTCGGGAGCGCGAAGCGGGTCTCCGCCCACATTGGGCTTTATGTATCTGCCCTCAAGGGCGTCCAATAGGGAGTCAACCTCCCGCGAGGTGCCGTTCACCAGAAGGTCCGCATAGCTCAGAGCAAGCTCAAGCTGCTCGGTTACATTTGCGCTCACATTACCCAGAAAGTCAATCTGTGTCTGATTCACATCAGAGCCATTAAGCACAGCCTTCAGAAGCTCAAAACTGCAGCGCTCTAAGCAGGAGCTGTTCACCTGCTTCGTTGCGCTGGTGTAGTCCCTGCCCAGGATGTTCATCACAAAGGTCACAAGAGCATCGCCCTCTGGAGGTATGCCAAAGGTGTGGAGCCCGTAGGGTATGTTCTCATACTTCAGCTCAGTAAGGTAGTCCTTGAGCTCGCTCAGGAAGTCTTCAAATTCAGCATCGCTCATATTCTCAAGGC
>JAADFH010000054.1 GCA_013152995.1 Methanobacteriota archaeon | reverse complement strand
GCGGTGGCGAGCTGGAGCCTCCTGAGGATGCGCCGGAGAGGCTGAAGAAGAAGGCTGGCGCCTTTGTCACCATACACACCCATCCCGAGCGCAGGCTGAGGGGCTGCATCGGCTACCCGGAGCCCCACTACCCTCTTATAGTGGCGGTGATAAAGGCTGCCATCGCGGCAGCCACCCAGGACCCGAGGTTCCCCCCTCTCAGGACTGGAGAGCTTGAGCGCTGCACCTTGGAGCTCAGCGTGCTCACCCCACCCAGAGCTCTTGAGGTGCCGCCCGCAAGGCTCCCCGAGGTGGTGAAGGTGGGCGAGCACGGCATAATAGTTGAGAAGGGGCTGAGAAGGGGGCTGCTGCTGCCCCAGGTGGCGGTGGAGGAGGGCTGGGACTCCCAGGAGTTCCTGAGCCACGGGTGCATAAAAGCCGGGCTCCTGCCGGACTGCTGGTTTGACGAGGACACCAAGGTGTACACCTTCACCGCCCAGGTGTTCAGCGAGGTCTCACCGGGAGGAGAGGTGAGGCTCAGCGCAGCCTCCTGCCGACGCTAGCGAGGTAAACCACGGTCTCGGTTACACCGTCTATGCCAAGAAGCTGGTTCACCTCGTCATCAAAGCACGCACCTATGGCGCAGCATCCCAGCTCCAGCGCAACCGCAGCTAAGTAAAGGTTGGCACAGGCATGGGCGGCGTCCTTGTAGATGTACCTCCAGCCACGCTCGCCGTACCTGCTCTTTGTGCGCTCCGGCACCGCAGTCCACACGAACACCACCCCTGCATCCGCAAGGAACTCCTGCTCAAGGGCTGCGCTGGCTATGGTGCGCCTGAGGTCGCCTCTGAGCTTCATTTCAAGCGCATGCTCCTCCACTAAGTACCTGTATACACCCCTCTCCAGTCCCTCCACATGGTTCACAACCACATAGGTCTCCAGCGGATAGAGAGCTCCGGCGCTCGGAGCAGCTCTGAGCCTGAAGTATGGTTCGGTAATGCCCTGGGAAGCCCAGAGGAGCTGCGAGAGCTCCTGCTGCGTCAGCGGAAGGGGGGAGTACTCCCTCAGCGACCTCCGCCTGGATATGCACTCCCAGAGCCCCATCCCGCCGCTCCTGAGCGGCTCGGGGAGGCTGAAGATGCCGCTGCCCCTTGACACCTTAAGCTCAAGCCCGCTTCTCGCCCCGCGCCTGATTTTTGTGTACTCGTGGTACCTGTCCCCTATGCTATCCATCCTTCCCCTCCGTCAGCCTGAGAATCGCATTCGCCAGGTCTCCACCAGCCTCGGTCAGCGCCTTCCTCGCCTCCTCCTCGCTCACCCCAGCCTGCTCTGCCACAAGCTTTACGTCATCCTCGGGTATAAGCAGCTCTTCATGCTCGGGTCCAGCTATCTGATACGTTTTCTGACCTTTAACCTTTATCACGCTAATCTCAGGGCTGTCTATGATTATCTTTCTGTCTTTAAGGATGATTATAACCCTCTCTGCCTCAAGCTCCTCCATCTCCATGCCAAGCTGCTTCATCATCTTCCTCATCTGCTTCGGATTCATCTTGGGAATCATGGCAGCACCCGTAGTTTATTCGCAGGCGATGATTAAATAGTTTGTGCCGCTCAGCAGGGTGCCGGAGAACCTGGTGCACGCGGCGGTAGGATTATATTGTTTGTACGCAGATTCTTGCTCATGCTGAAGAGAGCAGGGATAATCTTCAAGCCTGCCAGAGATGCGCTCAGCACCGCACGTGAGATGGGGGAGTTCCTGGATGAGAGGGGGGTGGAGGTGGTGTGGGAAAAGGAGAGCGCAGCCAGACTCGGCGAAGAGGGAGTGAGCATAGGCGAGATGAAGGTTGACCTCTACATCGTTCTCGGCGGCGATGGCATGATACTCTGGGCATGCTCCCAGGGTGCGGGGCATGAAGCGCCGGTGCTGGGGTTCAACTTCGGCACCACCGGCTTTCTCACCGAGGCTATGCCGGGGGAGTGGCGGGATGTGCTTGAGCGGGTGCTGGCTGGCGAGGGCTACGTGGAGGAGAGGACCAAGCTGAAGGTTGAGGTTGAGGGGGAGCAGGTGGGGGAGGTGCTGAATGAGGCTGTGGTGGCTGCAGCCACGCCTGTGAGAATGCTGGAGATGAGCCTGAAGGTCAACGGGGAGTTCGTCTACAGGCTCAGGGCTGACGGGCTGATAGTTGCCACTCCCACCGGCTCCACAGCCTACTCAATGTCCGCAGGAGGTCCCGTGCTTGACCCTGCAACCCCCGCTATAGTGCTCACACCCCTGTGCCCCTTCGGCTCGGGATACAGGAGCATCGTGGTGCCAGACACAGCGGAGGTGGAGGTGGCTGTTGAGGACGGCAAGGTTGGTGGTGTGCTGGTGCTTGACGGACAGAGCACGCGTGAGCTTGACTTCGGAGCGGTGGTGCGTGTGTCCCTGGCAGAACGCAGGCTGAAGCTTCTCAGGCTGAGGCGTGACTTCTACCGCAGGGTGAGGGAGTTTCTGTGATTGTGGTTGCGGATGCGGCGGTTTTCATAGCCGGTGCAGAGGCTGAGGAGATTGTCACAGTGAGGGAGGTGATTGAGGAGCTGCTCAGCAGGGATGCGAGGCTTCGTGCGGAGGTTGCGCTGAGCTCGGGCAGGCTGAGGCTGCTTGAGCCCTCGGAGGCGCACATCAGCAGGGCAAGAAGGGCGGCTGAGAAGAGCGGCGATGCAGCACGCCTCTCTGAGACAGACCTGAAGCTGCTGGCGCTAGCCCTGGAGCTTGCGGAGAGGGGGGAGGAGGTGGTGATTGCAAGCGACGACTACTCGGTGCAGAACCTCGCGAGCGTGCTGGGGCTCAGGTTCATGCCGGTGGCTGAGGCTGGGATAAGGCGGAGGTTTGGCTGGCGCAGGGTGTGCACGGGGTGCGGCAGGGTTTACCCGCCTGAGCACAGCGGCGAGTGCAGCTTCTGCGGCTCTGCAATCAGACTCAGGAGGAAGAAGGGACGGAGGCTGCGTTAGACCCGGCAATTGCCGGCTGGCTGACACGAGTGCGGGACAGAGCTGGCAGGGTGCTTGAGCCATACCTGCTGGCAGCTCTCGGAGGAAGCGCCGGTGCGCTGCTGCGCTACCTTACCTTCCAGACTTTCCCATCGCCCTACTCCACCCTGTACCTGAACACCGTAAGCTGCTTCTTCCTGGGGTTCATAATGTACGAGGAGATGTACATCGGCGCTTTGAGCGCGCAGAGCAGGGTGCTTTTATCTGCAGGTTTCTTAGGAAGCCTGAGCACCTTCTCTGCATTTGTAAGCGACGCCTTCAGCCTGCCCACAGTATACAGCATCGCCTACGTGCTCTCAACGCTGGCGCTGGGCATGCTGGCGGTCTACTCGGGCAGGGCGGCGGCGCTCTACTTAGCAGGGAGAGGTGGTGGATGAAGGAGCTGGTGCTGGTGGCGGCTGGTGGCTGCGCAGGTGCGGCGCTGAGGTACCTCATGTACAGGCTGCCTGCAGTGGGCGATATACCCGCAGGCACCCTGAGCGTTAATGTGCTCGGCTGCTTCCTGCTGCCCTTCTTCGCAGGTAGCAGCACAGAGTTGCGCCTGCTGCTCGCCACAGGCTTTGCGGGCTCGCTGACAACCTTCTCAACCTTCGGCTATGAAAGCTTCAGGCTGGCAGAACACAGCAGCAGCCGCTTCTTCATGAATATGCTCCTGAACCTGAGCCTGAGTGCTCTGGCTTTCATGCTCGGAACAAAGCTGTCTGGAGGGATGTTATGAAGGCTAAGTGGATGAGAATCTATGTGGGGGAGTCATACAGGTACGGCAGCAAGCCTGCGTACAAGGCAATTCTTGAGCTACTCAAGCGGAGGGGAATCCCCGGGGCTACGGTGCTCCGCGGCATAGAGAGCTACGGTCCGAAGAGTGGCGAGCACACCGTGGATATACTCAGGTTCAGCATGGACCTGCCGGTGGTCATTGACACCATCGCCGAGAGCAGTGCCATTGACCGGGTGCTGCCCGAGGTGAAGGCGATGCTGAAGGAGGGGCTGGTGGTTACGCTGGAGGTGCAGGTGGAGCACTACGGAGAGTGATTTCAGTACTGTTCAGCTTGCACATAAGTGAACATGTGCTCAGCATCGCATGCCTGCGCTACGTATTTCAGCAACCGTCATGTGGAGTCAGTGGCAAAACTTCAACCACCGTGATGTCAGCGAGCTGTACTCATGCACCAGCTCTTAGGCATCCCACACTCGGGATGGGCGGGTGGTGCGTGGTTAACTTCTCGCTCACCTCCTTCCCCTCCGCAGAGCCGGCGCAGTGAGCACAGCCATGCACTGCCCGCCTATGCCCATCGTGGCTGTGCGTTAATAATATAAAGCAGTACCTTCAATGTAATTTGGATGGAAGTTGAGAGAGTCAGAACATTTGTAAGGGGGCTGGATGAGCGTCTGGA
>JAADFH010000053.1 GCA_013152995.1 Methanobacteriota archaeon | reverse complement strand
CAGGGTGGAGCGCATAATACGCGAGTCCGGTATAGAGTTCATAACCGGTCCGCTGATAAGGGAGATAGTCAATGCGGAGCTGATAAAGCTCAAGCTGGAGGAGGAGCGCAAGCGCTACACCCGCCTTGGGATGCCCATGTATGATGTGGAGCAGCTCATAACCAAGCAGAACAAGGAGAATGCGAATGTGCCTCATGGTCCAGAAGCTACCAACCTCTCGCTGGCTGAGAGCATAAAGAAGCAGTACGCCCTTCTCAGGGTGTTCTCACCGGAGGTGGCGCTTGCGCATGAGCGTGGCGACATACACCTGCACGACCTGGGCTTCATAGACCGCCCCTACTGCTCTGGCAACAGCATAGAGTATGTGAAGAAGTTCGGTCTCAGCCTGCCCAACGCGCTGAGCATCTCAAAGCCAGCCAAGCATGCGGAGGTGCTGGTGCTGCACCTGATAAAGTTCAGCGCAGCGCTTCAGGGTGTTTTTGCGGGTGCAATCGGCTGGGATGCGGTGAACCTGTTCATGGCACCCTACCTGGAGGGCAGGAGCGAGCGCGAGGTTGAGCAGGTTGCGCAGATGCTGGTGTTTGAGTTTGCGCAGCAGGCTGTGGCGAGGGGTGGGCAGAGCATCTTCAGCGATCTGAACCTGTACTGGGAGGTGCCCAAGCACTTCGCAGACGTGGAGGCGATTGGGCCTGAGGGCAAGTACACGGGCAACACCTACGAGGACTACCTTGAGGAGGCGCAGCGCTTCGCAAGAGCGCTGATAAGGGTGTACATGCAGGGCGATGGCATGGGCAGACCCTTCTTCTTCCCGAAGCCCCAGCTCCACATAACCGAGAGGCTGTTCAGCACCGAGGGGTACAGGGAGTTCCTGTACGAGATTGCGCAGCTCAGCTCTGAGAAGGGCAACAGTTACTACGTGTTTGACAGGGGGGAGACGGCAAAGATCAGCGAGTGCTGCCGCTTAGCGTTCAAGCTTGACGAGAACGACCTGCAGGACGCCAAGACCCCCTGGAAGATGCGCTACTCGGCGATGCAGAACGTTACAATCAACCTCCCGAGAATTGCCTACGAGGCAAACGGCAGCGACGAGAGGCTGCTGGAGCTGCTCTCAGAGCGCATGAGGCTTGCGGCAGAGGCTCATGTTGCGAAGAGGGAGTTCATAGTCAGGCTGCTGAACCTGGGGAAGAACGGTCCCCTGGGTCTGCTGTGCATGGACAAGGATGGGGAGCCCTACTACCGTCTGCACCGTGCAACCTTCCTGATGGGCATGCTGGGGCTGAACGAGATGGTGCAGTACCACTTAGGCGAGGAGATGCACGAGAGCAGCTATGCGCTGCGCTTCGGGCTGAAGGTGATTGCGCACATGAGCAGGGAGTGCGAGCACCTGGGTGAGGTCTACGGGATGCGCTTTGTGCTGGAGCAGACGCCTGCGGAGAGCACAGCCTACCGCATGGCGAAGCTTGACCTGGAGCACTACTCCGACCACGCTAAGCAGGTGGTGAAGGGAAGCATAGAGAGGGGTGAGGTGTACTACACCAACTCCACGTACCTGAATGTCTCCGCTCCGGTATCGCCGATTGAAAGGGTGAAGAAGGAGGGCATGTTCCACCCGATGATACATGCAGGCAGCCTGACGCACATCTGGCTGGGTGAGGCTAAGCCGGAGCCTGAAGCAATAGCAAAGTTTGTGGTGCGCACTTTCAGGCACACCACCAACGACCAGATAGCTTTCTCCCCTGAATTCTCCTCCTGTCTTGACTGCGGTAGAGTTGACAGGGGGCTGTGGTAGTATGGAGGTGAAGGAAATGGATGAGATAGTGAGCAATACCTGCCCGCACTGCGGGAGCAAGCACGTGGAGTACATAACCAGGGTTACGGGGTTTTTCTCCAAGGTGGGTAGCTGGAACAGGGGCAAGATTGCAGAGCTCAGGGACAGAAGGCAGGCAATTGCCTACAACAGGAGAAGCCTTCTGGGCATGGTGGCAGAGGTTGAGCGTGCAGAAACCAGGGTGAAGGTGTTTGTCAAGGACAGCTGCCCGCGCTGCCCAGCTGCCAAAAAGCTGGCGGCAGAGCTTGAGGCTAAGGGTGTCAGGGTGGAGCTCTACGATGTTGAGAGCCTTGAGGGCATGGCTGAGGCAAGCATGTACAGCGTGCTTGCGACGCCCAGCATAATAGTCACCGAGGGCGACACCGAGGTTGCGAGCTGGCGCGGCGTCGTACCAAGCGAGCGGGAGATTGCGGAGACGCTTGAGCTGAAGGAGATGAAGGCGGTGGCTGCGGTGGCGTGATGCCACCTTTAAATTATTTTTGCGGTGTGCGGGATGACACTCGGTGCGGTGGTGGTGTATGAGGACCTGAGCAGGGTGCAGGAGGTGCTGGTTGAGGAGGGGTTCAGAAACACAGCCCTGCAGATTTACAGGAGAGGGCAGGTTTTTGGTCTTGTTAAGCCACTTAATGAGAAACTTGAGGTTCATGTGAGAGCATACATAGATGGCAGCCTTGATGCGGAGGTTGAGGTTTCAAGGGAGTACCTGGAACACCTCACCGCCGGCTCTGAGCCAGCTATTGAGCTCCTCACAGGGTTGCTCGGGAAGCACGGCATAGCGTACAGAGTGGTAAGAACTCCAGCGGGAGGTGTACACGCAGAGAGACTGAGAATTAAAAGGCTTACCCCATGGAAGCCCCTGGCTGCTGTGCTTGCTCTGCTTTTGCTGATGATAAAGCTGAAGAACAGTGGTGCGGAAGATGCCACAGGCTAACGGTGCCGCAATCAAGGGCATAATTGAAACAAGCTTCGTGGACTGGGATGGCAACATAGTGTGCACCCTCTTCCTGCCGGGATGCAACTTCCGCTGCGGGTTCTGCTTCAACCACGAGCTGGTGCTTGAGCCGGAGAAGCTTGAGGACGTTCCCCGGAGCTACGTGCGCAGCTACCTGAGGAGCAACTCCGACTTTCTTGATGGGGTGTGCATCACCGGAGGAGAGCCAACGCTGCACAGGGTTGAGGAGCTGTGCCGCATGGTCAGGGAGCTGGGGCTCAGGGTGAAGCTGGACACCAACGGCTCAAATCCCGAAAAGCTGCGCTCGCTCATTGACGCAGGGCTCGTGGACTTCATAGCCATGGACGTGAAGGCGCCGCTGAGTGCGGAGAGCTACTCAGCAGTTGCGGGCGTGAGCGTGGACGTCAGCAGGGTGAGGGAGAGCATATCGCTCATAGCCTCGGAGGTTGAGCACGAGTTCAGGACCACGGTTGTGCCGGGGGTGCACGGCGAGGCTGAGATTGAGGCTATTGCGAGGTCTCTGGCAGAGCTCGGGGCAGAGCGCTACGTGCTGCAGAAGTTCATACCGGAGCTTGCCATGGACGCCTCGCTGAGGCATCTCAAGCCCATGAGCGATGAGCAGATGAACGCCCTGGTGGAGGTGGCGGGCAGGCACATAGAGAAGGTCAGGTGGAGGGGCAGGTGAGAAGGAGGAGCACCACCAGCAGGTTCGGCTCGCCTGGAAGGAGAAGCCACGACTCCACGCCCTTCTACAGCAGCAGGCTCTATGAGGGTCTTCCGGGGCAGAAAGAGGAGGAGTACGTTGAAAATCCCGTGCCTGCTGAGGTTCTTGACAGGATACTCTGCAAGTCCTCCGAGAGCATGGAGGAACTCCCGGACTGCAGCGTTCACCTGATGGTCACCTCCCCGCCCTACAACGTGGGCAAGGAGTACGACAGGGACTTCACGCTGGAGGAGTACCTTGAGTTCCTCAGGAGGGTGTGGAGGGAGGTTCACAGGGTTCTCGTGCCCGGCGGGAGGGCTTGCATAAACGTTGCCAACCTGGGGCGGAAGCCCTACATACCCCTGAATGCGCTCATCGCCAGGGACATGATTGAGCTGGGCTTCCTGATGCGGGGTGAAATCATCTGGAACAAGGGAAGCTCGGCAAGCCCCTCCACCGCCTGGGGCAGCTGGTGCTCGCCCTCCAATCCCACCCTGAGGGATGTGCACGAGTACATTCTGGTGTTCTCCAAGAGCTGCTTCTCCAGGCGCAGTGACAGGAAGAGCACGATCTCAAGGGAGGAGTTCCTGGAGTTTACCAAGAGCGTCTGGAGCTTCCCCGCAGAGCCAGCCCACAAGGTGGGTCATCCCGCACCCTTCCCTGTTGAGCTGCCCTACAGGCTGATTCAGCTCTACACCTACCGGGGGGAGGTGGTGCTTGACCCGTTCATGGGCAGCGGTCAGACGGCGATTGCGGCGCTGAAGGCTGAGAGGCACTACGTGGGGTATGAGATAGACGCAAGGTATGCGGAGCTCGCGGAGAGGAGAATCAGAGAGCTCAGAGAGTAGCTCAGCCTATCCTGCTGCCCTCCCGCACCTCCCTGTCCAAGGTCACCGCCCTTCCGCCGGAGGTGCGCAGCAGCAGCACCTCGCTCCTCTCCCCGGCAACCTCAACAAAGGGCTCAATGTTCGCCAGCACCGCCACCAGCCTGCCCCTGAGCTCCTCAGCGCTCTTAAGCGCTGCCACCGCCTGCTTCCTGGCATCGCCCAAGCTAAGGCTCAGCCTGAAGTACCCACCGCCGAGCTCCTCCACCTCCTCCACGCGAGCCACGCGGAAGTCAAAGCGGGAGAAGTACTCGTGGCTCACCTCATGCCTGGAGGCGAACATCTCCTCAAACTCCGTAACCCTAGAGGTGATGCGGCGCAGCCTCTGTATGTCAGCCTCACCAAGCTTGGGGAAGAGGGGCTTGGATTTAAGTATCTTCGTGCCCGGCTTAACCCTCTCCCTGCCCACATCCTCAAGCCTTCCAAGCTCAACGCCGAGCATGCGGGCAACCTTAGCCGCGCTCTTCGGGAGGAAGGGGCTCATGAGCACAGCAAGGTCGTAGCACAGGTTTGCGCACACGTAGAGCGCCGCCCTCGCACGCTCCGGCTCTTCCTTAACCT
>JAADFH010000052.1 GCA_013152995.1 Methanobacteriota archaeon | reverse complement strand
CCTCAGTCACCTTTATATCTGCTGCCTGCCAACTCCTTCACATGCCCACCCTGCACAACCTGGTTGTGGCTATGAGGAGCGAGGTGAGGCGCAGGATTCTCAGGGTGCTCAGCGATGGTGAGATGCACATCTCCGCCATAGCGAGGGCGCTTGACATGCCGGTGAGCAGCGTAAGCCGGCACTGCAGGGTGCTGGAGGAGCTCGGGCTGGTGGAGCGCAGGTGCTTTGGCAGAACCCACGTGCTCAGGCTGAGCTCAGCCAAGGAGCTTGAGGCAGAGCCGCTTCTCAGGGCGCTTGCGGGTGCGGGCGTGCTTGAGCTGCAGGAGGACGAGCTCAGGCTGATTGCGCCAGAGGGCAGGATAAGCCTTCAGCTCGTGGGCAGAATGTTCAAGTTTTGATGTGCAGGTTAGCGTAGGCATGTGCAGAGGAGGCGAGAGCATGCTCTTTGACAGGGTTGAGGAGAAGCACGTTACCAGGGCGATTGTTGAGGAGTTCTCCCGCATGCTCGCGGAGCATGCGGAGAGCGACGTCATAATAGTTGGAGGCGGACCGGCGGGGCTGAGCGCCGGCAAGGAGCTGGCGCAGAGGGGTGTGAAGGTGCTGATAGTTGAGAGAAACAACTACCTCGGGGGAGGGTTCTGGATAGGTGGCTACCTGATGAACAAGATAACCGTCAGAGCACCCGCGCACAGGGTGCTGGACGAGCTCGGGATACCCTACACCGAGCACTCTCCAGGGCTGTTCGTCACAGATGGTCCGCATGCATGCTCAAAGCTCATCGCCAGCGCCTGCGATGCTGGAGTTAGAATCCTGAACATGACCAAGGTGGAGGACGTGGTCATAAGAGGGGAGAGGGTGGCGGGTGTGGTTATAAACTGGACGCCTGTCTCGGCGATGCCCAGGGAGATAACCTGCGTTGACCCCGTCTCGCTGCAGGCGAAGGTTGTGATAGACGCAACGGGGCACGATGCGGAGGTGGTGAGCGCGCTTGTGAGGCGGGGGCTGATGGAGGTCAGGGGGTACTCGGCGATGTGGGTGGAGAGGAGCGAGGATGCGGTGGTGGAGCACACCGGCGAGGCTTACCCTGGGCTGATAGTTGCTGGAATGGCTGTCTCCACCGTCTATGGTCTGCCCAGAATGGGTCCCACCTTCGGGGCGATGCTGCTCTCTGGCAAGCGCGCCGCCGAGGCAGCGCTCAGGCTGCTTGAGGGCAGGGAAGAATGAAGGTTATGCTCTACGCCGATGCGGGTGCAGAGCTGGAGCAGGTGCATGAGCTGCTTGAGGGCATCGGGATAAGAGCGGAGCTCAGGGGGGAGTTCCTGAGGAGGTTTGCTGCCTCGCCTGAGGAGTGCGCCAGAAGGCTGGCGAGCCTCAGGACAGGCATGCCGTGCAGCGACACGCCCAGAGAGCCGCTGTACGGTGAGGTGGAGTACGAGCGGCGGGTGCTGGAGGGCAGGTGCACGCCTAAGGGGGTGCTGTACCATGCGCTCCTGCTGCAGAGCTACCTGCGCAGCCTCCTGCCCAGGAGCGAGGCGAGGCTTGACAGGGTGCACGTGGTGCTGACGGAGAGGCTTATTGCAACCTGCGATGCCCGCATACCCCACCTGCGCGTTGTGGTGCTCGGCATGCCCGGCATAGTCTCAGTCTCCGGCGCGGTTGAGGCACCCGCAAGGAGCAGGGAGTACCACCTTGCAAGAGCGCTCCTGAGCGAGGCTGCGGCGGAGCTGGTGGCGGGAGAGTGGCTCAGGCATGGAGATGAGAGGCTTGCCAGAGCGCTCGCAAGCTACGTGATGCAGGTGGTGTTCTACGCAGCCTTCGGCGAAGCCTTCTGCAGCAGCGATGAGTGCATGCTCCACGACTCCAGATGGCAGCACCAGGTTGTGAGGGCGCAGCTCGGCATGAGCCTGTGCCGCAGGCATGGGGAGATGCTGGAGAGGTTGAGGAATGCTCTACATTGAACTCGCAAGGGTGTATGCAAGGCTTGAGGAGACCCCGGGCAAGATTGAGAAGACGCAGATAATAGCTGAGGTGCTGAAGGATGCGGATGAGGAGCTGCTGGGCATACTTGCGGGGCTGCTGATGGGCAGGGTGTTTCCGGAGTGGAGCGGGCTTGAGCTGGGTGTTGGACCGAGCATGCTGTACGAAGCCATAGCCTTCGTTTGCGGAAGCTCGCCGAGGGAGGTGAAGCAGGCGGTGGCTGAGGCTGGGGACGCAGGAAGCGCAGCTGAAGCCATGCTGAAGCGCAAGGTACAGAGAACGCTGTTCTCTAAGAAGCTCACCGTGGAGGAGGTGTACGGCACCTTTGAGAAGATTGCCAGAGCCTCGGGGAAGGGCTCCCACGACAGGAAGCTGAAGCTTCTTGCTGAGCTGCTCTCGCATGCGGAGCCCTTAGAGGGGAGGTACATCGTGAGGACGGTGCTGGGGGAGCTCAGGGTTGGCGTGGCTGAGGGGCTGGTGAGGGATGCGATAGCGCTTGCCTTCTCTGTCCCGAGCCATGCGGTGGAGCGGGCATACATGCTCTGCGGCGACTTCGGGAAGGTGGCGAGGATAGCCAAGCATGCCGGCGAGAGGGGGCTGGCAGAGGTGAGGATGAGCCCCGGCACGCCAGTTAAGCCCATGCTCGCCCAGCTCGCACCGAGCCTGGAGAAGGTGCTGGAGGAGCTCAGGAAGGCGGCGGTGGAGGTGAAGTACGACGGTGCCAGGGTGCAGATACACAAGAAGGGCGAGAAGCTGTGGATATTCTCACGCAGGCTGGAGAATGTTACAGATGCCCTGCCGGATGTTGCAGAGAGGGCGAGAAGGTGCATACTTGCGGAGGAGGCGGTGGTTGAGGGTGAGGCTGTGGCTGTTGATCCTGAAACCGGCAAGCCGAGAGCTTTTCAGGAGATTCTGCGCAGGTTCAGGAGGAAGTATGAGGTAAGAAAGATGGCTGCCCAGATACCCTTTGAGGTTTACCTGTTTGATGCCCTCTACCTGAACGGGGAGATGCTGATAGACCTGAGCTTTGAGGAGCGCAGGAGGAGGCTGGAGCAGGCGGTGGAGCAGGAGCACGGGTTTGAGCTTGCGGAGCAGCTGGTCACCTCAAGCGTGAAGGAGGCTGAGGGGTTCTATGAGAAGGCGCTGGAGATGGGGCACGAGGGGATAATGCTGAAGAGCCTGAGCGCACCCTACGTGCCTGGTGCAAGGGTGGGCTACATGTACAAGCTCAAGGCGCTGATGGAGACGCTTGACCTGGTAATCACGGGGGCTGTTTGGGGCACAGGAAAGCGTGCCGGGTGGCTGAGCAGCTACGAGCTCAGCGCCAGGGACGAGGACACTGGCGAGCTCCTGCCCGTGGGGAGGGTTGGCACGGGGGTTACGGAGGAGCAGCTACAGGAGTTCACAGACATGCTCAAGCCCCTGATAATCTCCCAGGAGGCTGAGGAGGTCAGGCTCAAGCCGGAGGTGGTGGTGGAGGTTGCATACCAGGAGATTCAGCGCTCCCCCAACTACGCCAGCGGGTTTGCGCTGCGCTTTCCGAGGGTTGTCAGGGTGAGGGAGGACAAGTCGCCGGAGGAGGCAGACACCCTGCAGAGGGTGAGGGAGCTCTACGAGTCCCAGGGCAGGTAGGTCCAGAGGCTCCAGTGGAAATAAAGGGGTTGCTCTCAGGTGCTCAGGTACACCAGGTAGAGTGCTATCAGCACCAGCTGAACCACCACCGCCACAGCAACCGGCAGAGCCAGCTCAGACGGGAGCCTGCCGTGCTTCCTCCGCATGAGGTAGGCAAAGGCGAGCACGCCGGCGGTGGCGAGGGCGAGAATCACCAGCGGTAGCTTTGGCTTCTGCACCTTCACCGGCTCAAACTCCTTCTCAAACTCCTTCATCCGCTCCACCACCTCCCTGCTCTGGACCAGCACCACCTCACGGAGGCTTGTGTTTGCGATGGAGAGCTTCCAGGGACCCTCGCTCAGGGGCATGGTGAGGTTGAAGTCCACCTCGCCAGCCTCGCCGGGCTTCATGAAGATGCTCTTCCTGAGCTCGTAGCCCTTGGCTTCGCCCCTCACAAGAAGCACCACATCCACCATACCCTCTTTGCCCAGGTTCTTGAGCTTCACCTTCACCGTCAGGGGCTCGCCCTGCACCAGCACGAACTTGCTGGGCTCTATGCTGAGGTACTTAACCACCGGTCCCTCAACCTTAGCCTCAAGCTGGGGCACCACCTCAAAGGGTATCCTCGCAAAGTACACCAGGGTGTCCTGGGTTCTGGGCTTGAGCACGCCGAGCACCCTGTAGGGCTCATCTCCCACGTCCTCGCCCTCACGCACCCTGCGGTAGGCGTCTATCTTGCGGGTGTCGTACTCCCTGCCCTCAAGCAGGTTCTTCAGGAACCTCTGCAGCGGCTCCTCGTTGGCTCTGTCGTACACCCTGACTATCAGGTAGTACTCGGGAAGCACGTCGGTGAACACCCTGCTCACCTCCTTCCCGCTGAAGCGCAGGTAGCGGGTGGTGCCGGTGGAGTACTTCACCTCCCTGCCGTCCCTGGAGACCACCACAAACTGGTAGTCAAGCGCAACCACGCCGGAGTGCACCGCATTTCCCACCGAAAAGTTGAACCCCAAGCTTCTGTCTGCCAGGAACCTGGGCTGAGCCACTGGTTTACCGTCCAGCAGGTAGCTCACGTTCACCGGATACCTCTGGGTTTCAACGCCCGGCTTAACCTCAGCCTGCCTCTCAAGCCTGAAGCGCAGCGTCCTGCTGAGCACTAAAGTTGCGATGCTCTCCCCCTTGGTGAACTCATCATAGCCCCCAACATTCTCTCCCTCGGGCAGCGACCTGAACTTCCTGACCAGCTCGTACTCTGGGGAGTACCAGTCCAGAGCCTTGACGTACATCTTCCTGACCTTCTGCTCATCCGCCACGTCGTAGGCTCTGACCTTTATGAAGTAGGTGCCCTCTCTCCACCCCGCGGGTATGGTGTAGGGAATGGTCACGTTAACCCTGCTGAGGCGCTTCTTGTAGCGCACGTTCCAGGTTACGACGTCCATCACCTCAAGGCTGGGGGTGGTTGTGTAGATTATGAGGTAATAATTCACAGCCACAAAGCCAGCGTGTTCAACATCCTCCAGAACCACATTTACCTCAACCGTGTCTCCTGGAGAAAACACGGGCGTGGTGCTGTAGTTGCCCGGGATGTAGGCTTCGTCCGCATGCACCACGGGCAGAAGCATCATTGCCAGAAGAAACATCAGAGCACTCCTCATTCTTCACCCTCCAGAACAGCCTCTCCATCCACGTAGCTGGCAGACCACTTAACATTCCTCCCCCTGAGGCTTATATAATACCTTGCCCTGTCCCCCGGAGATGGGGAATAGCCGTCTTCTGTATACAGAACCGCCCTGTAAACGTCATCCCCGCGGTACTCCACGAGCCCCCAGCAGGTTGCATGGGCTCTGCCGTTGCTGTCGTAGACGGTGACCCTGAAGGCTATGAAGGGGGGATAGTCAACCCCCGGGCAGGCTCCCGGAGAGGTCTCTATCAGCCTGAGCTTCACGGTGTGCTCCAGGAGCTGGTTGTCTGCCGCCGCCACTTCAACCACCACGGCGTTCACCTTCTTTGGCTGAATATTCACACACGCCGAGACACTAAGAGATAAGATCAGCAATAAAGGCAAGTATCTTGGAAATGGTAATGAACCCACGCTTTTTCACCTCCTCACCGGGCTTGGCTGTTTCGTTGGCTC
>JAADFH010000051.1:794-6740 GCA_013152995.1 Methanobacteriota archaeon | reverse complement strand
CCAGAGACAAAGCTGCAGCGTGGTTGCGCTGGTAACAGGAGGAGCAGGATTCATAGGCTCGCATGTTGTGGATGCGCTGCTTGAAGAGGGGTATCGGGTGAGAGTGATTGACGACCTCAGCACGGGCAGGGAGGAGAACCTCGCCTCTGACGGCAGGCTGGAGTTCCACAGGAAGAGCATTCTGGACGAGAATCTCGGGGAGCTCCTGCGGGACGTGGAGGAGGTGTACCACTTAGCGGCGCAGATAAACGTGCGCTACTCCGTGGAGAACCCAGCCTACGACCTCAAGGTAAACGCCCTCGGCACCCTGAGGCTGCTGGAGCAGGCAGAAGACCTGGAGCGCTTCCTCTACGCCTCCTCCGGGGGAGCGGTTTACGGCGAGCCTCAGAAGCTCCCTGTGAGCGAGGAGCACCCCACCGACCCCATCTCACCCTATGGCGCAAGCAAGCTGGCGGGCGAGAAGTACGTGCAGCTCTACCGCTACAACTACGGCATAAAGTATGCGATTCTGCGCTACGCCAACGTTTACGGTGAGAGGCAGGACGCCAGGGGGGAGGCTGGGGTAATAGCCATATTCCTGGAGCGGCTTCTGG
The DNA here is from genome assembly GCA_013152995.1 of Methanobacteriota archaeon. GTDB lineage: Archaea > Hydrothermarchaeota > Hydrothermarchaeia > Hydrothermarchaeales > BMS3B > JAADFH01. The sequence goes on along the minus strand of JAADFH010000051.1, from coordinate 6,147 downwards.
CGGGGAAGCCCCTCGTAATCTACGGCACGGGGGAGCAGACCAGGGACTACGTGTACGTTGGTGACGTGGTCAGAGCCACACTGCTCGGCAGGCGCTGCAGCTCGGGCGTGTTCAACATAGGCACGGGCATAGAGACCAGCGTGAACACCTTGGTGGACATCATCACCGAGGTCACCGGCAGAGAGCCTGAGGTGGAGCATGCGGAGCCCCGGAAGGGCGAGGTCTTCAGGATATACCTGGACATAACCCGTGCAAGAGACCAGCTCGGCTTTTCTCCTGAGGTTGACCTGCACGAGGGAATAGCCAGAGTATGGAGCTGGATACGCTCACGTGCCTGAGCCTCTGCAGCACCTGGCAGAGAAGGCGCCGCTGGCTCTGATTATCCCCAGCATCTCGGCGCTGAAGAGCAGCATGCCGAGCAGCACACCCGCTCCGCCCGCTATCACCATGCCTCTAACTCCGAGCAGCATCCCCAGCAGGAGCAGCGCTGAAGCGGCGTTGTACAGGTAGAAGAGCTTTTCAGCCCTCTGCACAGAGTAAAGCTCCCTGAAGGTTTTCACGGTGCCGCTCTTTGCCAGCTTCACCCAGGCGAGCGTGGGGATAACGTGGTAGAGTCCGCCAATCACCACCTGCACTATACCCAGAGCTGCCAGGTGCGCGTGCACCAGCTTCAGCCCCTGCGAGTCCTGCAGCAGCACCAAGGGCGCAACAAGCGCGGTGAGCACTATGTACCCCAGCCCCGCCACAAAGAACCTCGCCTCCACCGCCGGGGTGCTCATCTTCATCTTCCTGGGCTGGGTGGCGCTCCTGTACATGTTCCAGCTGAAGAGCACCAGAGCAGCGGCAACCGCTGCGCCAGCAGCAAGGCTGAGGGGCAGGCTCGTGAGCAGCCCCACGGCTAGCATTAAAGCCCCGGCAACCAGCATCACAAACACGTAGTCCATCCATCTCCTGCTGTAGATATCCCCCACCAGCACCATCGGCAGCATCCAGGACATCGCTCCCACTATAATCAGCACCACCCCGCCCACCAGCGCTAAGTGCACGTGGGCGGAGAGGTACCTGAGGACATGCGGATGAATAACGCTCAGGAAGCCTATGGAGGCGGCGATGCTCAGGAAGAGCGCCGAGGTGGTGTAGAACCTGAACACGTAGCTCTCCCCCTTCCTCTCCTCCACGGTTGCGATTATGTTGAAGGTGAACAGGTACAGCGCCACCGTGAGCAGCAGCGCGCCAATGCTGGCGAGGATGGTGCTGGACGGGTATCCAAGCGTGAAGAGCACCATGCCGGCGTTGAAGAGCCAGAAGCTCAGCTCTGCAGAACGCCTGCTGTACAGCTCCGCACCTGTTAGCGTGGGCACCTGCTGGTACATCGTGGCAATTATAACCCCGCACACGAAGCCCAGGAAAGCCAGGTGCACGTGCGCCGGCACCAGGGCTGAGCCGGAGAAAGCCATCACCAGCCCCAGCGCTAAGGAAGCCAGCAGGTACACTATGGCTGCACCGATAAACCTCAGGGAGAGGTCTACTGACATACCACTACCCGTGTATCAGCATGGGCAGGCAGCGCGTGCACACGTAGCACTCTTTCCCCCTGTGGTAGTACACGAGTATCGGAACTTCCTCATCGCTTCTCTGACAGTTATCGCAGTTTTTCATGCACATTCCTCCATGCATGAGACTTAAATACCTTCCTGCGAACATGTTCGCAGATATTTCTGTGCCAGCTCCATGTAAACCTCTGCATTTCTCCTCACCGCCTCAACCTCGCTGTCCTCCAGGCTTCTCACCACCCTTGCAGGCACCCCCAGTATCAGCGAGCGCGGCGGAAACCTGCGGTGCTCAGGAAGCACCGCTCCAGCACCCACGATGCACTCCTCCCCAACCTCAACACCGTTCATGAGCACCGCGTTCATGCCTACTAAGCTGCAGCTGCCTATCCTGCACCCGTGCACCACCGCACCGTGGGCGATGCTCACGAGCTCGCCAACCTCCACCTCGTAGCCCGCTGAGGTGTGCACCACAGCGCAGTCCTGCACATTGGAGCCCCTGCCTATGCGTATCCCGCACCTGTCGCCGCGCAGCACTGCACCGAACCACACGCTTGCCCGCTCCTCCAGCACAACATCGCCCACCACACTCGCCCCGGGAGCAACGAACACCCCGCTCCCGAGCTTTGGCTTCTTTCCCTCAAACTCCAGCATACCCTCACCTCCTGAACCTGCTCAGCACCTCTGGCTTGGTCTTCACCAGCACCATGTCCTCCACCCTCACCCCGAAGCTCCCGTAAACCCCCGGCTCAACTGTGAGCACCATGTTCTCCCTGAGCACCGTCTTTGAGCGCCTTCTGAGCGAGGGAGCCTCGTGAACCTCTATTCCTATGCTGTGCCCTGCTGCGTGTGCTATGAACCTCTCCAGCCCGTACTCCCTGAGCACCCGCCTCACCTCCGCCTCCACCTCCCCAGTGGTTCTGCCGGGAGTGCATGCCCTCACCCCCGCCTCCAGCGCCTCCACCACCGCGCTGTAAACCTGCTCCTCCTCCTCACCCGCATCCAGCAGGAAGCTCCTGGTGATATCGCTGCAGTAGTGCTCCACCCTTGCTCCGAGGTCAACCACAGCCACCCGCCTCAGGGGCGCGCTCTGGGGCGTGTGGTGCGGCTTGGCTGAGTTCTGCCCGGAAGCCACAATCACATCAAACGCTGGTGCCGCCTCCCTCCAGAGCATGCCGCACGCCTGCGCCGCAAGCTCGCGCTCACTTTTTGCTTCACCCACCAGCCTGCTGCACGCCTCCATGACCCTGCACGCCGCCTTGGCTGCCTTCCTCAGGCGCCTCAGCTCCTCACCATCCTTAACCATGCGCATCTCGCTCAGGAAGCGCATGTCAACCAGCCTTCTGCCCCTCAGGGCAGTCTCGGCGAAGTGCAGGCTGATGCGGGACTTCTCAACCCCCAGCCTTCTGGCTTCCAGCTCCTTCAGGCACCGTCTGAAGCTGGTGCACACCCTGAGCTCCACATCAACCTCAGCAGCCGAGTCCATGGGCGAAACCAGCAGCACCGGCTCCTGCTTTAGCACCAGCAGAGCCTGAGCTGAGGGGTAGAAGCCTGTGAGGTAGTATATGCTCGCCGGCGAGCTCACGATTCCGGCCTCAAGCCCCATCTCCTGCAGCCTCTGCAGCGCAAGCTCAAGCCGCCTCATGCACACTGAATTGACGTACCCGAGTATAAACCTGCGCCTTATAAGAATTCAATAACACGGTACGCTGGAAGCTCTGGCTATGGGCTCAGAGGTAAAGTTTGTGGAGGGTGAGGAAATAAAGGCAGATGCGGTGGAGGATGTGGTGTACCGCCTCTGTCCGATGCACCTCATGCGCTTAGAGGAGCGGATGAAGGAGCTGAAGAAGGGGGAGGTGCTGGAGCTTCAGACCGACTACGAGGGGGCTCTCTCTGACATACCAGAGTGGTGCAGCAAGACCGGCAACGAGCTTCTCGGGGTGGAGGACACGGGGGAGTACTTCAGGTTCTTCATAAGGAAGCGAGTGGACTGAGCATGCTCAGGGTTTACCTGGACCACATGGCTACCACGCCTGTTGCCAGGGAGGTCCTGGCTGAGATGCTACCCTACCTGGAGAACTGCTACGGCAATCCCGCGAGACCCTACGATCTGGGAGCGGAGGCGAGGGAGGCGGTGGAGCGTGCCAGGCGGAGGGTGGCTGAGCTGCTCAACGCCTCACCCTCGGAGATAATCTTCACCTCCTCCGGGGCTGAAGCCAACAACCTGGCGGTGCGGGGGCTTGCGGAGGCTAACAGGAGCAGGGGGATGCACCTGCTCACCTCGGCGATTGAGCACCACTCCACCCTGAACGCATTCAGGGCGCTTCAGAAGCAGGGGTATGTGGTGAACTTCCTGCCCGTCACCAGAGCTGGGGAGGTGCTGCCGGAGAGGGTGGAGGAGGCGATAACCCCTGCCGACAACGCTGGTGTCGGTGATGCTTGCAAACTACGAGGTTGGCACGCTGCAGGCTGTGCGCGAGATTGCTGAGATTGCGCACGACAGGGGAGTGCTGGTGCACACAGATGCGGTTGCGGCGGCTGGAAACATGGAGGTGGACGTTAAGAGGCTTGGGGTGGATGCGCTCTCGCTGTCCTCCCACACAATGTACGGTCCCAAGGGTGCGGGTGCGCTCTACCTGAGGGAGGGGCTCAGGATAGTCCCGCTCATCTACTCCGGGGTGCAGGAGGAGGGCAGGAGAGGGGGAACCGAGAACGTCCCTGCTATAGCAGGCTTCGGGAAAGCCTGCGAGCTTGCCAGGGAGAGTCTGGACGGGGTGAGAGGCTGTGCTGGCTCAGGGACAAGCTGATTGAGGGCGTGCTGGAGATTGAGGGCGTGGAGCTTACCGGGCATGCGGAGAGGCGCCTCCCCAACCACGCCAGCTTCATCGTTGAGGGCGTTGACGGCGAGGCGCTCATGCTGGCTCTGAGCTTTGAGGGCATATACATAGGCAACGGCACCGCGTGCATCTCACAGGTGCTCAGGGCTTCACCCGTGCTGCTTGCGATGGGCTACCCCGCCGAGCTTGCGCAGTGCTCGGCAATCTTCACCCTGGGCAGGGAGACAACAAAGCGTGAGATTGACGTGCTGGGCAAGCTCCCTGGAGTTGTGGAGAAGCTCAGGAGAATCTCACCCCTCTGGGACAAGAAGTAGCCCTACTCAACAACCTCCTCAAGGAAGTACCTGTGCAGCCTTCTGTCGCCGGTTAGCTCGGGATGGAAGGAGCACGCGAGGTAGCGCCCCTGCCTTGCCAGCACCACCCTGCCCTCGTGCTCCGCCAGCACCTCCGCCCTGCCCCACACCCTGGTAATCACCGGCGCCCTGATGAACACCCCCGGGAAGGGCTTCTCCCCCAGCACGGGTATGCTCAGCTCAGCCTCAAAGCTCTCCCTCTGCCTACCGAAGGCGTTCCTTGCCACAGCCATGTCCATTAGCCTGAGGGAGAACTGCTCTTCATACCCCTCAATAACCTCTGCGAGCAGCACAGCTCCGGCGCAGGTGCCGAATATGCTCAGCTCAGCCTCCAGGATAGCCCTGTCAATCCCGTACTTCTGCATCAGCAGACCTATGGTGGTGCTCTCCCCTCCTGGTATAACCAGCGCTCTCAGCTCGCCGAGCTGCTCGGCTCTCTTCACCACAACCACCTCCCCCCTGCGCCCCAGCGCCCGCCTCATCGCAGCCACATGCTCCTCCACGTCTCCCTGCAGCGCCAGCACACCCACCTTCAGCTCTTCTCCCTCCTCTGCAGCTCCTCATCAATAATCCTGGTGTACACCTCCAAGGGCTGCGCACCTGTAACCACTAT
>JAADFH010000051.1:0-695 GCA_013152995.1 Methanobacteriota archaeon | reverse complement strand
CTGAACCTCTGCACATCCAGCCCCAGCTCCTCCGCATAGGTGTAGAACTTCTCCACACCCGCTTTGCTCCACTCCTGCTGCCTCTCAAAGAGCACATCGTGGTACTCAAAGTACTTGCCCTGCTCGCCCGCGCAGTTCGCAGCCTCCGCTGCCTTCAGAGCGTAGGGATGAATAGCCTCAATCGGCAGGTCCCTGTACACGTACCTTATCTTGCCCTCGTACCTCTCCAGCAGCGCCCTCAGCGTCTCGTTCCAGAACTTCCTGCAGTAGGGGCACTGGTAGTCAGAGAACTCAATCATCACCACGGGGGCATCCTCAGGACCAATGGCGGGGTCGTCGTCCTGCCCCACCTGCACCCTCCTGGGTGCATGCACAGGCTCGGAGAGGTTCAGCACCTGCAGCGCAAGCAGCTCTCCGTCTCTGGTGATGTACACCGGCACCACCTGCAGCCTCCTGCCCCCCTGGCTTATCTCCACATCCACCCTGTACATGTGGCTGCCGTAGGGTGAGACGTTCAGCAGGCTGGCACTCAGCCCGGGCTTGAGCAGGTTCTCGCTCAGGTACTCCACAGCCATGCTCCCGAGCTGGCTCGGGCTAAGCTGAGCGGCAGGCTTTTCCTCCTGCACCCCCAGCAGCATCGCAGCGCCATAGCCGAGCACCACGCCCAGCACCAGCGCCGCCGCCAACGCAGGCTC
>JAADFH010000050.1 GCA_013152995.1 Methanobacteriota archaeon | reverse complement strand
GGGAGCTGGTTTATCCGCAGTTCTATGCCAGCTGGGAGCTGAGCGATGAGGAGATTGCTGAGATGCTCAGGCTGGTTGAGGTGCCCGAGAGCGGGAGCGGGAGGGTGCTTGCTGAAGCCATAGCGAGAACCGTGAGGGAGCACGCTGACGCAGAGGCACCCTGCAGGTTTCTGGCTTACGAGGGTGAGCTCATGGGAAGGCGTGCGAGGGTCTGGGTGGTTGAGAGGGAGGCTGGAAAGAGGCTCGCGGGACCTGCGGCTCTTGAATGTGATTGCGGTGCACCAGGGGAATGTGCTGGCGTTTCCGCCTGGGGAGGTAAAAGGTGTGGCGAAGGTGGGCTGCGCTGAGGCTGTAGGGATGAGGTTTGCGGCTAGGCTGGAGAGGGCTGCAGCCTCCGGCGAGAGCAGCTTCAGCGACAGGGTGGGGATGGCAAAGAGCTTAGCAGACATAAATCTGGAGCTGGATGAGGTGGCGAGAAACTACATAACCTCCGAGGAGAAGAGGATAAAGGTTGGCGGTCCTGTGTTCCTGAGCGTGGAGGCGGAGCTGGTTTAGATGTATCACGCGGTGAGAACGGTGCTGGGGATGCTGGTGTTCTCAGAGGATGGAAGGCTGGCTGAGGTGGTGAGGTATGAGAAGCCGGAGCTTGCGCTCACAGGCGGGCTCACGCAGGAGGAGCGGGAGGTGCTGGAGAGGCTGGGTGAGGTGAGGGTTGAGGGTGTGCACGAGTTCCCCGGCAGGGGCGGTGAGCTCTTCAGGAGCGGGCTGAGGAGGGTGCTTGAGGAGCTGGGGATGAGCGAGCGGGAGTACAGGCAGAGGCTGCACGCCACCGCTGTGGCTATAGCAAGGCTCAGGCTGAGAAGGGCGCTGCAGAGCAGGGACATGAGGATAAAGCAGCTTGTGAGCGCTGCGGAGGAGCTGGAGGAGGCGCAGAATCTCCTTGCGAGCAGGCTGAGGGAGTGGTACTTCCTGCACTTCCCGGAGGTTGCGGAGTCAGAGGAGCTGGTGGAGCTTGTGGTGAGGTACGGGAGCAGGGCGGAGATGCCGGAGAGGCTGAGGCAGGCTGCGGAGAGCTCTGCGGGTGCGGAGCTTGAGGAGGAGGACATGAGGGTGCTGAGGGAGTTTGCCTCGGGAATAGCGGAGCTCCGCAGGCTCAGGGAGAGGGTAATGGGGAGGCTTGAGGAGCTCATGAGGGAGCATGCGCCAAACCTGAGCCACCTGGCTGGGGCGCACATCGCTGCAAGGCTTGTAGCCGCCGCCGGGAGCCTGGAGAGGCTTGCAAGGATGCCCGCCAGCAGAATCCAGGTGCTGGGTGCTGAGAAGGCTCTGTTCAGGCATCTTGCAAGAGGTGCAAAGCCGCCGAAGCATGGCTACATCTACCAGCATCCGCTGGTGAAGGGTGCGCCAAAGAGGCAGAGGGGCAGGGTTGCAAGGGCGCTTGCTGCAAAGCTTGCGATCGCCGCCAGGGTGGATGCCTTCGGAGGCAGGTTTGTAGCCCCGGAGCTTGAGAGGAGGCTGAGGGCTGGAAGATGAGGGTGAAGGAGCTGATGCCGGGGATATACAGGGCTGGCAGGGAGCTTGCAACGGTGAACCTGACCCCGGGCAGGAGGGTGTACGGTGAGAGGCTTCTGAGGCATGAGGGCAGGGAGCTGAGGCTCTGGAATCCGCGCAGGAGCAAGCTGGCGGCTGCGCTCATGCTGGGGCTGGATAAGCTGCCGCTGCACAGCAGCTCAAGGGTGCTCTACATAGGCGCCGCCCAGGGCACAACCGCATCGCATGTGAGCGACATAGCTAAGGAGGGGGTGGTTTACTGCGTGGAGGTGTCGCCGAGGGCTGCGCATTCGCTGCTCAGGCTTGCGGAGCAGCGGCACAACCTGATACCCATACTTGCCGATGCCTCATCGCCGGAGGAGTACGCCTTCCTGCTTGAGAGGGTGGATGTGATTTACCAGGACGTTGCCCAGCCTGAGATGGGAGAGATTCTGCTGAAGAATGCCAGGCTCTTCCTCAGGAAGGGCGGGCATGTGCTTTATTTTATAAAGGCGAGGAGCATAAGGGCTGAGAAGCCGGAGAGAATTTTTGAGGAGGAGATTGAGAGGCTGAGGAGCGCCGGTGTGAGGGTGCTGCAGGCGCTCAGGCTTGAGCCCTACGAGAAGGACCACATGCTGGTGCTGGGCAGGTGGCAAGGGTGATTGTTGCGCCAGCTATGCTTGCACTGGCACTGCTCCAGGTGATGGGAGCGTGGGAGCCAGAGAGCGCCGCGGTGGCGCTGCTTCTCCTCCTGAGCCAGCGCATGCTCGTGCTGCGTGGCAGGGAGGAGGTGCTCAGCCCCGCTGTCGCTGCGGTGGCTGCACTTCTCCTCGCTCCCATGAGTCTCGCACCGGCTGCGCTCGCAGGGATGCTGAGCTATCCGCTGCTCCGGCTGCTCTCATCCTCTGGGCTCATGCTGCTCTACCCGCTCTCCAGGAGGAGGTTCGCCCTGAGGCTGTACACCGAGCCTGCGAGCCTGAGGGTGGAGGAGTTAATGAGGTATGCGGAACAGAGGCTGGCGGTGTTCATAGAGGTGGGGAGCATCTTCCTGCTGCTCTACCTGCTCAGGGCGAACGCGCTTGCGAGCTACTTCCTGTACATGGCTATCTCAAACACCATCCTGCCCCTTCCAACTCCGCCTGCGGTGCTCGCAGCGGGTGCCGCCTTCGGTGCTGTGACTGCGGCGCTTGCTGGAGGAATCGCAAACTGCATAGGTGCGACGGTTGACTACTACATCGGCAGGCTTCTCCCGGGCGGTGAGGTTGAGAGGAAGCTGAAGCCCGTGCTGGAGAAGTTCAGGAGGCACGCGTTTGCGATAATCGTCTTCGCAGGTTTTACACCCTTTGTTTTTGACCCCTTCAGGCTGGCTGCCGGCTACGTCAGGTACAGCCTGCTGAAGTACTGGCTGGCGGTTTTCATCGGCAGAACTTCAAGATACTTTATACTGGCATGGCTGGGAATGGACCTCTGGGAGTTCCTGAGGGTGAGGCTGTGATAGTCTTCCTGCTCGCCGATGGCATGCGCACAGACGTGCTGGAGTGGCTGATGAGGCAGCGCAGACTGCCGAACCTTGAGGCTCTGGTGAGGGAGGGTGGCATGTGCACCGCAACCTCAACCTTCCCCACCACCACAGGTCCTGCGCACCTGCCCTTCATCACGGGCAGGTTTGCGGGGGAGTGTGAGATTCCGGGCATAAGGTGGGTGGACAAGAGCAGGGGGTGGTTCTCCAGAACCTATGTGAATCTGCTCGCCAACGGCAAGATGGACCGTGACCTGAGCGCTGAGGTGGAGACGATATTCCAGCTTGCACCCTCGGCATGCATATTCTCCCACATCACCAGGGGGGCGAGGCTCAAGGTGCCACCCTTCGGGCACTTCTTCTCACACGCGCTGAACACCTGGCTGGAGTTTGACAGCTTAGGGATGAGGCTCACCAGGATATGCTGCACCCGTGGCTACGGGCTGGTGTTCACGCTGCTCTCGGCGATTGATGAGCTCAGCCACAGGTACGGGTGCAGGAGCAGGCAGGCTCTGAGCGCATACGAGCTGCTTGACCGCTGGGTGGGGAGGCTGAGGAGGTACCTGCTCGCCAGCGGGGTTGAGCATGAGCTGATAATAGCCAGCGACCACGGCATGAGCAGCACCAGCGTGCACATAGACCTGGTGAGGCACGTGCGCAGGATGGGGTTCAGGACAGGCAGCTACCCGATCAGCCTGCGCAAGGGTGAGGTTTTTGTTGCGGAGAGCGGCAACTCAATGGCTCACCTGTACTTCAGGGACACCAGCAGGGCACCTGAGGCTGCTGAGAGGCTGTGCAGGCTTGAAGGGATAGACCTGGTGCTGCTCCGCGGTGATGGCGAGATAGAGGTGCGCAGGGGCGGTGAGCTTGCATACGTCTCCTCTAAGGGCGGGAGGTACAGGTATGAGGCGAGCAGTGGCGACCCGCTGCACCTGCAGGAGTTCTCCGGAAGGTGGCTGGGGGAGGATGCCTGGCATGCCGCCACCCTGGAGACACCCTACCCCGACTCTGTGGTGCAGATAGCGCAGATCTTCAGAAGCAGGCGGTGCGGGGATGTGGTGGTGACCGCAGCCTGCGGCTATGACCTGCGCACCCTTGAGATTCCGGAGCACAGGGCAAGCCACGGCTCCCTCAGAAGGGAGCACATGCTCGTGCCGGTGCTTTGCAGCTCGCCCCTGAAGGTCAGGAGAACCACCGAAATCTACGAGCACATGCGCAGGGTTTTGAGGGCATGAGTTTCAAAATCAGACAGCCCCACACCTCTTAAGTTTGTAGTAAAGCTTTCGTGTTGCAATTACGTCTTCAAGGCTTGCGCAAGAGGACTTAGCAGCAACAAAAAGTTAAATTCAATTTGTTACGTGCTTGTTCTAATCTTTTCTCCTACAAAAGCCAATATAAACAAGCGCTAACCCACCAATGACCAACATTAACTCAAGCAGAGGGTTGTCTGTAGTGATGGTTACACCTTCTGGACCTACAGTTAACGTTGTCATTGCAGCGGGGGGAGGCATAATTAGCATAAGAATGGCAGATAACAACATAACAAGACCCAAATATCCAAGCATTACTCTAAGTGTCCCCATTTCCCTTCATTAAAATATTAAGAAGATTCTGATATATAAGCGTTTTGATTTAAATGATAGACCTGTCCAAATAAGGGGATAAGCAGCATCACAGCGGTGTCGGATGAATATCAGGTTACCATGCTTATTTGGACACGTACCCTCCTGGAATCGAAAAGTTTAAGTACCTCTTTCAACATAGTCCATTTCGTATCCGCCTTTTGAACAATGAGAGGTGGGTACATTTTGGATCCCGGAGAAGGGATTTATCCCTTCTCCTAAATAAATCTTTCGATTTGATTTTTGTGGAAATCTAATTCAGAAGCAAATAAAAGGTACTTTTAGTGGGAGAGAACGTTACATTGCAAACAGAGAGATACAAGTGGAATTCGTGCTCAGTCTATAGGCGAGTTCGGGAGGACCCTATGAGCGAATCGTTTTTGCCTAAGCAGAACTCCATAGAGGCATCCTTTGTTCTGGCTCAACGCCAGCCAGAGTAGTTGCGCACACAGGCTTATAGCTCAGCCTGAACCCGAGCTCGGGGGGTCATGCCCCGGACCTTCGGTCTGAAATGCTATTCTAACATTTATATCACCACACATCAGGAAGTCTTCCACTCATTTATAATAGCCTAAAGCAGGCATTACCTTCTTGGTAACCGATAGGTATTTAACTGCTTCATCACAAGCTTATTACTGATGAAGGAGAAGATTGCAGAAGCAGAAGCCGAGGAGGCGGAGGCAGTAG
>JAADFH010000049.1 GCA_013152995.1 Methanobacteriota archaeon | reverse complement strand
GATGCTGTGAGATTGATGTACACGTGGCTGACATTCACGGTGGAACCACTGGCTGGCGTTGGGGGCACGAAGGTTACGGCGGGCGGAAGAGTGTCAACGCTGAAGCTCACCTGAGCAAAGCCAACGTTCCCTACCTGGTCGCTGGCATAGACCACAAGATGATTCGCACCCTCTGAGGCGAGTATGGTGGTGTTGGGGGTGAAGGTGACGTTTGCTCCGCCATTCAGCGAGTACCACCACCCGCTTACAGCCTCGCTGGCGGTGACGTTCAGGGCTACGCTTCTGCTGGCATAGGTGGTGTTAGCTGGTGAGTGGATTACTATAACAGGCGGGAGGGTATCCGGCAGGGAGGTGTTGACACTGAAGTCAACCCTGCTGGAGTTGGTGTTGTGCCAGCCGCATCAACCGCATACACCTCAAGGAAGTTGGCACCTTCCACCGCCTCAATTACGGCGCTGCCCGAGGTGCTCATGTTGTAGAGACTTACCTTTGCCCCGCCGTTCAGCGAGTAGCTTACGTTGGCAGGCTCTGAGGTGGAGACGGTGAGCGTGATGTTCCTGCTTGCGTAGGTAATGTTCCTGGGCGAGTGGATTGTTATCGCTGGCGGAGTGAGATCAGGCTGAGAAACGCTGAGGTTAACGGTAACAACCCTCAGCTCGGTGTGGTTGGTGTTGCCAGAGGCGTCGCTGGCGTAGGCTCTGTACTCGTAGAGCCCGCTGGATAAGCCTGTCATGTTGAGGTGGCAGTTTATACCAGAGCAGAGCATGCTCAGATTGGTGCCGTTCCAGTCAAGCAGCGCCGTAGCAAGGGGCTCGCTGCCCGTGATGTTTATGAACACGTAGTTAGCATTCACGGTGAAGCCGTTGGCTGGCGTGGGAGGTACGAAGGTTATCTCAGGCGGGGTGAGGTCAGGCTGGGAGAGGTTCACGCTGAAGTGCACGCCCTCGGTGGCGTTGAGGTTGCCCACGCTGTCGTTCGCATAAATCCTGAGGAAGTGCATGCCATTGCCAAGCACAACGCTGCCCACGTAGTAGCCGTCGCTGGAGGTTAGGGTGAGGTTGGTTCCATTCACCTGCGCAACCACCGAGGAGATGCCCGAGCTGTCGGTGGCTGAGACGTTTATGGTGATGTTGCCGCTGGTGTAGGTGGTGTTGAGGGGTGAGATTATCCTTACCTCGGGGGGTGTGCCGTCATCTGTAACGTATATGACGCTGCTCAGCATGTTGTTGCTCTCATTGCTCTCGGTGATTGAGTCATACACGTCCACACGCACTGTGACGGTGTGGTTGCCAGCGCTGGTGTTGAAGACGAAGCTGACATTTACCTCGTAAATGCCGTCCATGTTCACCAGCCTGTTGAAGTACTGCGGCGTGGAGTTGACCTCCAAGTAAACGTTCACAGGCTCCTTCAGGCTGGTGTTGCCCTGGTTTCTAACAGTCACGGTGGTGTTTATGGTGGCGTTCTCCACCAGCGGGTAGGGCGAGAAGTACATTGCCACTGGCACGAGGTCCGGCAGGTAGATGCGCTGGGTGGCGGTGAAGGCAAAGGCTGCCTGGTTGTTGGTTTCGTCCTCCTCACCTATGCTGTCCTGCGGGTCAGCCTTCACATCCACAACCTTCAAGCCAGCGCTGCTCACCGGGTAGAGGATGCTAACCTCCCTGCTTCCGCCGGGCGGGAGGAGGAACACCTCCTCCATGGCTATAAGCCTGCCACCCTCGTAGAAGCCCACCTTGGCTCTGCTCACAAAGGCAGAGCCCATGTTCCTGACCACCGCCGAGAGCTCAATCACATCCCCGGTAATTGGGGTGGTGTTGCTTATCCTCAGATCTCTGGGCTCAATCACAAGGTCAGGTAGCGGGTTATACACGGGCACAACCAGGCTGCTGCGCTGGTCTGCGGTATGCTGGTCGGGTGCCGAGACGAGCACCTCCTTCTTGCTTACATAAACACTGACCGTGGTCTCGTAGTTCTGGGCATAGTGCCCGGGGTTGAGTCCTCTGGTGTAGGTGGTGAGGGTGTTCTTTGCGGCTCCTCTGGAGGTGGTCTGGATGTAGTCCAGCTGCGGATTGTTCCACTTCAGGAAGTAGCTGCCGAGAGGTATCTGGTTGTACAACCCTGCGAAAATGTATCCGTTCCAGGCGAACAGCGTATCAAAGGGGAATATCTGGGTGCCGCCGCAGCACCAGTACCTGTCGTATGTGGTCTTGACTGAAACGCTCTTTATGTTGGGTGAGCCGTCCGGGAGGTACTTTGGCACGGTACTGGGGATTCTAATGGTGTCAACGACCTCCGGTCTGTTTGTGCACCTCCAGTTCTTGTTGGTCTGCTTGACCACCGCGCCGTCGGAGGAAAGAATCTGCTGCAGTGCGCTGATTAAGTCAGTGATGCAGGAGAATATGGGGCTGCCCACGAACTTGCCCGCTTTGGTAATCTTGGTGGAGCCATCAAGACCCTTGGTGAGCACCTGCTTTCGTTGGATTGCTCAGCTTGCCGGCTATCTTGGCATCTGCCAGGTCGTTAAGCTGGCTGAGCCCCAGGCTTGCTGTGCCCTTGACCGTTGCCGCAACATTGTCAACCGATGCACCTGACCAGAGCATCTTGACCACGTTTATGCCCAGGTCAATCAGGCTGATAGCCGTTCCCCAGGGTGTGAAGGCGAGGGCACAGTCCACCAGTGCACCTATCGCGGTGGCTATCTTTTCCCTGGTGGGCTTGCTGAAGCCTAACGCCCAGAGGGTACCCCTAACAGCAGGCTTCACAATCCACTCAGCAACAAAGGAGTCAAGGGTTATGACCTCTATGGTGTAATCACCCGTAACGTACTCCACAGGCAGGGTTAGGTTAGCCTCAATGGGCTGGTTGGCGATGAACTGGATGGGCTCCTCCCTGTAGTACACCACAGAGCCGTTCTCGTCTTTGACCCGTATAACGAGCGTATCGAGGTCTCGTTGGCTGTCAGCACAAAGTGGTATATGAAGGCTGTGCGCTCCTCGTTGAGCTCAATGTCTGTGAGCACTATGTTCTTGCGCGGATCGCCTTCTGCACGCTTCGCCACTATGCTGAGGGTGGTGACGTTGCCATCGCTCTCGTTCAGCTTGAAGTTCCTGACTATGGTCATGTCCTTCAGGTTAGCCAGCGAGTAGTCGGTCACGCTGATATTCTTTGGCATTGAGACCTGCACCGCATTGTCGGAGACCAGCAGGATGTAGGCGGTGTAGTTGGCTGGCGGTATTGAGGTGGCAGTAAACACCAGAGTGCTGCCGTTGAGTTCCCCTGAGAGATAAACCCTCTGACTGGGGAGCACATCCCACTCCAGCACCATAATCGGCGTGGCATTCAGAAGCGGGTTCGTGACGTTGGCGATGAAGTAGAAGGGTGCGCTGTCCAGGGTGAAGCTATCCAGCTCGCCCGCAAAGGAGGAGTTGAGGTCGCCCACCTCCACCCACTCTATGGCTATGTCCACAATGCTTGCGTTCTCCGCAGACACCGTGAAGCTGCGCTTCTCTGTGGAGGTGTTGTAACCCACTATCTCAGCCCTGTACGAGTAGTTGCCCACTGGACCCGAGATTTTGAAGTACACCAGCCCGAAGGGATCAGAGATGCCGTAGAGCACCATGCTGCCGTTGCTGCTTGTAACCGTCAGAGAAACGTTTGTGCCCACCACAGGCTCGCCGTTCTGCCTGACCTCAACGATCACGTCACCCATGAACATGGCGGTGCCATTCACCACCAGCGCTGGCACCACTGCACCGTCTGGCGGATTCGTGAGGTTGGAGCCGTCAGAGTCGTAGATGCTGCTGAAGTTTATCGTCTTGATGGGGTAGCTTGCGGCAAATATCCTCTCACCGGGCGGCGTGCGGAAGTCAACACTGGTGTTTATCTCCTTACCCGCACCGCTTACGAAGAGGGTGCCGTTGAAGCCGGTGCTGCCCACCTCCAGCAGGGGTATCATGGTGAAGGTTATGCTACCTCCCGCCACCAGGTTGCCGTGCTCAATCGCAGGCTCAAACAGCACCTTCTCCTTGATGGTGTCGTCCACCCTCACCCTGAGGTCTGTTATGGTATCGCCGTGGTTCGTGATTCTGAAGGTCTTCCTCAGGGTGAGCGGGTCGCTGTCTATCTCCTCCACCGTGAAGTTCACCACGGGGAAGCGGACGTTTATCCTGACGGTGGCAAAGTCTGAGATGTCTGCCAGGCTTCCGTTGTAGTCGTAGCCTGTCAGGTTGAGCACCAGCTCGTAGTACTCACGCTCCGCATCCTGGGCGTGCATCCTGAAGTCCAGCGCCGCGGTCTGCCCGGGATTCACGGTGACGGGGCTGTCTACCGAGCCAGGACCAACAAATCCAACTATCAGGTCGTCGTATGGGTTGACTACCTGAACCTTAACCCTGTGCGGTACGGTGTCGGTGTTCTTTATGTATATCAGCCCTCTCTGGTTGTAGTCCCTGTTTATGTTGAAGGTGTAGGACTTGTGCAGGAAGGACACACCGTTGTCAATGTATATCCGCCTGATGCCGCTCATGCCAGAGCCACAGGCGTTGCTGCTCTCCACATAGAACTCGTACCAGGTGTTTCTGCTCAGGTTGCCAACCACCACGTTGTGCAGGTAGCCGGAAGGTGCGCTGAAGGTGCTCCAGCTTGCTGAACCTTCGGCTCTGATGTACACCCTGGGAGTGGTGTTTGTTAGGGTGCGCCAGGTCACGCTCAGATCGGTGGCACCCGTTCTCGTGTTGTTCAGCGGAAAGAGGTTGCTTATAGTGTACCCCGGGTCTATGTTGAGGTCTGTAGCCGTTGCCAGGCTGGTGTTGGTGAAGAGGGAGGTGACCCTTACACTGAACTGCTTTGTTATGCCCGCGATGGAGCAGTTGGAGGGCAGGGTTATGTTGAGCTTAACCGAGCCAACCTCGCCAGGTGCCAGGTAGATGGTTTCTCTTTCAAGGGTGTACCAGCCGCTGTCTATTCCGGAGACGTTTATGGAGTAGTTGGAGGAGGCTGAGCCGTAGTTGTTTATTTTTATCGTGTACACTCCGCTCTCGCCTACGCCCAGCGTGATGGATGGGGTAAAGGAGACGCTGAACTTCTCCACCGGGAGCACGTCTGCCACAGCCCCCGCATTTAGCATGTTGTTTGACTCGTTGGATTCTACAACGCTGCCATAGACATCAACAAAGCCCACAACCGAGAAGTTCGTGCCCACCTTTGCCGCCCACCTCACGAGCACGCTCGTGGTAGCGCCCGCATCCAGAGGTGGTACAACGAAGCCCAGCTGGTAAGAGCCCACCTGCAGGAGACTTCCGGTGGCGGGTGACCTGCCAGCACCTACATTACTAACTGTTACGTTGAAGAGCACGGTGTCTCCGTCCCTTATACCCGAGGCTGGCGACCAGGTGATGTTCCCAATCACCAGGTCCGGGTAGGGTACGCTGAACCCGAGCACAGAATCAAGACGGTTGTTTGACTCGCTGATCTCGCTAATTCTCTGCACATAATCCGCCATCACGGAAACGCTGAAGTTGCCGCCGGGTACCGCTCTCCAGGTTACTGACGCATTCTTGGTTTCTCCAGCCTTTATACCGCCAGATATTACGTCTGCGTACCCGGCGCCGTTAACAACAAACCTTACATGCACATCAGCTGGGATATCAACCGTGCCATTATTCTTGATGCCCGCAACTATCCTCACACCGTCTCCATACTGCACGCCCTGAGCCGGGGAGTAGGTGATGTAGGAGACTACCAGGTCTCCTGCGGGTATGTTGCCTGTGGTTGTGCTGAGCCTGTTGTTGGTCTCGTTTAGCTCTGAAATCACATTATCCGGGTCCACAACCGCCTGGATGGTGTGCACTCCGGGCTTGGCATACCAGGGCCAGCTCGCCACCAGCGTCTGCCCCGCCTGTATGCCGCAGGCAACCTTCTGGGAGACGCTGCCGATGAATTTACCATCCAGGTAGAAGCTAACGCTCACACAGCTCCCGCTCCCTCCACCCAGGTTGGTGATGTTCGCATGAATCTGCACGTACTCCTCGGCAACAGGGTTCGGGTTTGAGAGGTAGACCGCGCTAACCGTGAGGTCCGGCGGTACCAGCTGGTAGGACACGTTGCTCGTGAACTCGTTGTTGTCCTCCCGGGACTCTCTTATGCGGTTGTCTGAATCCACCACCACCCTTATGGTGTGGTTGCCGCCGGATGCCACCCAGGGGACAAGGATGCTCTTGGTCTCATTTATCCTGAGACCGCCGTAAACCCACTCCTGACCGAGCGGTGCACCGTCCATGTACACCATCACGCTTATCTGCCCGCCGGACAGGTCTCCCGGCCCGAGGTTAGTGACCGTCACGTTGATTCCCGTTTTCTGACCATGCATGGTGGGCGGTGGATAAACCATCACATCCGACACCACAAAGTCCGGGTAGAGCACAGTAACGCTGAAGGACTCGGTACGCTCGTTGTTGGATTCCCTCTCCTCGGCGACGGTGTTGTACGCGTCGGCGACCACCCTCACGGTGTGGTTACCTGGCTGCACCATCCAGTCCGCGGTGGCGTTAAAGCTCGTATTCGCCTCAATGCCGCACCTCTGGGACTCTCCCACCGGCGCACCGTCTATGTAGAATCTGGTGGTAAAGCATCCAGAGAAGTTGCCTTTGCCAGTGTTCTTCACGAGCGCCGATATCTTCACGCTCTCACCGTAGGAGGTGTTGGAGCTGATGGGCAGGAATATGTCCTCCACCACAAGGTCAGGATAGGGAGTTGGCGGAAGCTGTGCGCTGAGCAGGTTGTTATTCTCGTTCTCCTCCAGGATGTAGCTGAAGGGATCTGCTACCGCTGAGAAGGTGTGGTTGCCCGCCTCAGCTTTCCACGTCCACGCAAGGGTGGCGCTCTGATTAACCCCGAGACCTGTTCTGATGGAGGGGGTGCCTAAGAGCCTGCCGTTGATGTAAAAGCCCACGTAAATCGGACCCGAGGAGATGTTACCCTCACCCACGTTCTTAAGCTCGGCGTAGAGGTTCACGCTATCTCCGGCGTTGAAGGTGGCAGGCGACCAGCTCAGGTTGGATATCACCAGGTCAGGATACGGCACCCTGGGAAGCGGCTTCTCAAGCTGGTTGTTGGTCTCGTTGCTCTCGGCGATGTGGTTGTAGTAGTCTGCCTTCACCGACAGGTTGTGGTCTCCCGCCTGCGCAGTCCAGGCGCATGAGACGTTGATGCTGCCACCCGGATACAGGGTTGCGTAACTGTAGGCTGTGCAAACCATGCTACCGTCAATGTAGAAGGCGGAGTAGAAGGCTCCCAGCGGAGAGATGCCGGTGCCGTTGTTCTTCAGGGTGGCAATCAGCGTGACCCTCTCACCCACCTCAAACCTCCTGGGGCTGGTGGTGAGTGACTCAACTATCAGGTCAGGGTAGGGCACCGGGCTAAGCGCAAAGCTCAGCTCGTTGTTGCCCTCATTCCTCTCAATGTAGACGTTGCCCGGGTCAACCCTTGCGAGCAGTGTGTGGTTTCCGGGTGTCACGAGCCAGGTGGATAACACGTTGACGCTGCCTCCAGCGGGCAGCAGGGTGCTCACACTCCCGCTTGATACCGAGGTGCCGTTTATGTAGTAGCCCACCTTTATGCTGCCGGAGAGGTTGCCTTTGCCGGTGTTCATGACGGTGGCGTTCAGGGTCACCCTGTCGCCGTAGGAGTAGTTGAGCTCGTTTACCGCCCCGGTTAGCGTTACAACAACCTCGGCGTCCAGGTAGTTGTAGTAGCAGCCGCTGTCGCTGAGGAAGATGGCGAGCACGTTCTCACCAGGGCGAAGGTACGGGGTGATGTCAACCTCGTGGTCCCAGTAGGCAGAACTGCTGGTAGCACCGCTAACCACCTGAACCCCATTAACCCAGACATCAACCACA
>JAADFH010000048.1 GCA_013152995.1 Methanobacteriota archaeon | reverse complement strand
CGGGCAGAAACCTTTTTCATGGCATGCTCTCAGTTGTTGGCATGCTTGAGGTTGAGGTGAAGGCGAGGCTGGCAGATGTTAGAGGCTTTGAGGAGATGCTCATTGAGAAGGGAGCGGAGTTTGTGGGGGAGGAGGTGCAGGAGGACATCTACCTGCAGCACCCGTGCAGGGACTTTGCAGAGACTGACGAGGCGCTCAGGCTGAGGCTGTGCGCCCGCGGGGCTGAGCTGACCTACAAGGGTAAGAGGGTGCGGGATATGAGAACAAAGACCAGGGAGGAGGTGAGCGTTGGCGTTGAGGCTAAGGCAGCGCTGGAGCTGCTGCAGAAGCTCGGCTTCAGGGAGGTGGCGAGAATCAGGAAGCGAAGGCGCAGCTACAGGCTGGGAAGCTACAGGGTGGAGCTGGATGAGGTTGAGGGGCTCGGGTGCTTCGTGGAGGTGGAGGCTGCGCCAGGGACAGCGGGCGAGGAGCTCGTGGAGTTCGTGCGCACCGAGCTGGGGATAGAGGAGAGCCTGCTGGAGACCCGCTCCTACCTGGAGCTTTACCTGGAGGGGCTGGGATGCCGGTCGTGAGCGCTCCCGCAAGGATTCACATCTCCCTCATAGACCTGAACGGCAGCCTGGGCAGGGTGGACGGCGGCGCGGGGTTTGCGCTGCGCGAGCCCAGGGTGGAGGTGAGGGTGGAGCGGGCGGAGGGGCTGAGGGTATACGGCATGCATGCGGAGGTGGCGGAGAAGGCTGCAAAGCGGGTGCTCTCAGCCTACTCCCTTCCGGGCGCCGAGGTGGAGGTGCTCCGCGCCTACCCCAGGCACGTGGGTCTGGGCTCGGGCACGCAGCTCTCGCTGGCTGTGGCTGCGGGGATATGCAGAGCCTACGGGATTGAGAAGGGCGTTAGAGAGCTCGCCGAGCTCACGGGCAGAGGTGGCACCTCGGGCATAGGTGTGGCTGCCTTTGAGTCGGGGGGCTTCGTGCTTGATGGCGGTCATGCCAGGGCGCTCAAGCGGGAGTTTCTGCCGAGCTCTGCAAGCACCGCCCCCCCGCCGCCCGTGCTGCTGCGCAGGGACATGCCGGACTGGGAGATTGCGGTGGTTCTGCCTGCAGCAGGTGAGCGGGTGCACTCCCGCAGGGAGGTGAACATCTTCAGGGACTTCTGCCCGCTGCCCCTGAGCCAGGTGCAGGAGCTCTGCCACATCCTGCTGATGAAGCTGCTGCCCGCGCTTGCTGAGCAGGACATTGAGGGCTTCGGGGAGGGCATAAACATGATTCAGGAGGTGGGGTTCAAGAGGATTGAGGTGATGCTGCAGAGGCGGGAGGTCAGGGAGCTCCTCAGGGAGTGCCAGAGGCTCAGCTACGGCGCCGGGCTGAGCAGCTTTGGTCCAGTGATATACGCCCTCCCCCTCTCGCCCGCGGAGTTCGCGGAGGTTGTGAGCTCGCGCAGGGACGTGCGCAGCGTGTGGTTCACCAGAGCTGACAACACGGGGGTGGTGGTGAGGTGATTCTGGGCAGGTTCAGGCTGGGGCGCAGGGTGTTCACGGGTGCGGTTGAGGATGGGGAGGTTAGAGCGCTTGCAGGCATGCTTGCGGGCAGGCGCTTCGCCCTGGAGGAGCTTGAGCTGCTGCCACCCTGCAATCCCAGCAAGATAGTGGGGGTAGGTCTGAACTACATCGCCCACGCGGAGGAGCTCGGCATGCCCCTGCCGGAGGAGCCGGTGATATTCCTCAAGCCGCCCAGCGCCCTGCTGGCGCACCGCAAGCCCATAATACTCTGGAGGCAGGCTGGCAGGGTGGAGTACGAGGGCGAGCTTGCGGTGGTTATGGGCAGGAGGTGCAGGGATGTGAGCCCTGCGAGAGCGCTGGACTACGTGCTTGGCTACACCTGCTTCAACGACGTCACCGCCAGGGAGCTTCAGGCTGGGGACGGGCAGTGGACCAGGTCAAAGGGGTTTGACACCTTCGCACCCCTGGGACCGTTCATCGCTACTGAGGATGAGGTGGGGGACGTGCAGAGCCTGAGGCTCAGAACCTACCTGAACTCCGAGCTCAGGCAGAACACCTCAACCTCCGACATGCTCTTCAGCGTGGCAGAGCTGGTGAGCTTCATCTCCGGCATAATGACGCTGCTGCGGGGGGATGTGATTGCCACAGGCACGCCGCCGGGAGTGGGTGAGATTAAGGCTGGGGATGTTGTAAGCGTGGAGATATCGGAAGTGGGGAGACTTGTGAATCCTGTTTCGGATTCTGAAAGAAAAGAGATTAATATGATGAGGAAAAGTAAGTAGTGTGGGGTTGGGGGGAGGGCGGACCCCCTTATTTTCATCCTGCCCATCTCATCCCCTCCGTTTTAAGCGCTAAGTTTTTAATGCTCCGTGCAGATATTGTATATGAGGTGGAAGATGCTGAACAAAACCGGCGTTGCGCTCGGTCTGGGGATAGCGGTGCTGTTTGCGGGGGTGGTGTACACCCTCACCTCAAGCACAGCCAGGCTCATAGACACCCAGGCGGAGCTGCTGAAGGCGAGGGTGCACGGGGAGCTCGGGGGTGAGGAGTATGCCGAGCTGTCCCAGGAGGCAGAGCGCAGCTACAGGCAGTCTGTTGCAGAGGCGCTCGGTGGCATAGTTGAGAAGATTGAGGAGGTTGCGGTGATAGTTGACCGTCTCATGCCGGAAAGCAACGCAAGCTCCAACGTCAGCGAGCTTGCAAGGAACCTGAGCATCGCAGTGCAGGACTTCAGCGCTGAAGGCTGAGCAGGTACTCCGCAAGCTTCTCTGCAGCCCTCTTTCTGTGCGAGAGCTTTGCCTTGAGCTCTGGAGCCTCTGCAAAGGTTGCATCACACCCCGCTGGTATGAACACAGGGTCATAGCCGAAGCCGTGCTCGCCACGCATGCGGTGCGCAATCCTCCCCTGCACCTCTCCCCTGAAGAGCCTCACCTCCTCCCCCAGCCTGAGCCCCAGCACGCTCACCATGCACGCCCTTCTGTCCCTCTCCCCCCGCAGCATCCTCAGTATTCCCTCGCTGCCTATGGTCTCGTGCACGTAGGCTGAGTAAACCCCGGGGAAGCCGTTGAGGGCTGAGACGAACAGCCCCGCGTCCTCAACCAGCACCGCCTCCCCCTCAACCTCCTCAAGCGCGTGCAGCACCACCTCCTCCAAGGAGCCTGCCTGCACCTCCGTGTAGCGCTGGCGCCTCCAGCGCAGCCTCACCGCATCTCCAGCCGCTTCCTTGAGAGCTGCGGCGAGCTCCCTGAACTTGTGCTCGTTGCCGGTGATGAACTCAACCTCTATGCTCAAAGTACCTGCCCCTCCTTTCTATGCTCAGCATCCTCTCCATCGCCTGCTCCGCCTGCTCAAAGCTGCTCCTGTAGCCGGAGAAGAAGGACTCCAGAATGAGCTCCTCATGCTGGAAGTGGGTGGAGCGCACGCACTTCCTGAACACCAGCAGGTCTGTGCCCGCCGCCTCAAGGCTGCTGCTCACCTCCCCCAGACCGAAGTCTATGAAGTAGAGCTTTTCTCCGGAGAGCAGCATGTTGGAGGTGGTGAGGTCGCCGTGGATGACTCCCCTGCGGTGCAGCCTGCCGGCAAGCTCACCGGCGAGCCTGAAAACCGCACGCAGGCTTTCCTCATCCATCCCGCCCACAGCCCTGCTGAGCTTCTCCCCGGGTATGTAGCTCATGCAGAGCTTCTTCTCCTCGGGGTCAACGTCCAGCACCACTGGCGCCGGCACACCCGCACGCTTGGCAAGGGCGAGGAGGCGAGCCTCCCTTCTGGTCCTGGTGGTGCGCAGCATCTCGTCAAGCTCGGGGGAGCGGTAGCTCTTCCTGATTCTGTGCTTCACCACCATGCCGTCGCTGAGGTAGAGAACAGCCTCCGCACCTCTCGCTATTACCTCCATAGCACCTCCACCTCGTCGGTGCGCCACCTCTGCCTCACATGTGTGTCCTCCAGCCTCTGCCTGGCGCCAGCGAGGTAGCTCAGCACCCCCAGCCAGGCAATCATTGCCCCGTTGTCTCCGAGCACCTCCGCAGGTGGCACGAGCAGCTCAGCCCCCTGCTCGGAGCACATCTCGCCCAGCATCTGCTGCAGCCTTGCATTCACCCCCACCCCGCCGGCGAGCAGCACCTCCCGCTTCTCAGCCTGCACCAGCGCCCGCTCTGTCACCTCAACCAGCATGGCAAATGCCGTCTCCTGCAGGGAGAAGCACACATCTGCGAGCTCCTCCTTCTCTGCCAGACGCAGCGCGGCGGTCAGGAGCCCGGAGTAGGAGAGGTCCATGCCCTTGACCACGTAGGGCAGCGGGACGTAGCTCCCCTGTCTGGCGAGCCTCTCAACCACGGGTCCGCCCGGCATGCCCAGCCCCAGCTCCCTGGCGAACTGGTCTATGCAGTTCCCCAGGGCTATGTCAATGGTCTCGCCGAACACCCTGTACCTGCCCTCGGCAAACGCCGTAACCTGGGTGTTGCCACCCGAGACATAAACGGTGAGCGGGTCCTCGGCGCCGGTGGTGAGCCTGCCTATCTCTATGTGCGCCACGCAGTGGTTCACTCCCAGCAGGGGGAGCTCATGCCTGAGTGCCAGCGCTCTTGCAGCGACCGCCGCAACCCTCAGGCAGGGTCCAAGCCCCGGACCCTGGGAGAAGGCGATGAGCGACAGGTCCCTGAGCTCAACCCCAGCCTCCTCAAGCGCCGCCCTGATGAGCGCGGGCAGGTTGGAGGCGTGGTGCTGGGCAGCCTCGGAGGGATGTATGCCCTCCGCAAGCTTCATGTGCTTTACCCTGTTTACCAGAATTTCCCCGCGGGC
>JAADFH010000047.1 GCA_013152995.1 Methanobacteriota archaeon | reverse complement strand
GAGTCAACTATCAGCGTTACATCTATGCCCTGCTCGGCTAAGTAGCGTGAGGTTATGTAGCCCTGCCCCCTGGGGCGGGACTCGGTGGCTATAACCTCTATGTCCTTGCCCTGCCTGTGGGCTTCGGTGCGCAGCTCTGGAGTTGCAGTGGGTCATCACCACATCGCCGCTGCTTATCCTGCGGGCGCCTATCCTGCCTATCTCTGCTATGGCACGCTCCGACCTCCTGACAAACTCATCAGCAGCCCTCGCCACAGCCTCCCTGAGCTCCTCAACGCTCTCAGCATCAGAGGCATGCATGAGCACGTGGCTCACAGCATTCGGCAGGCTCACCGCCGTCGGGCGTGAGCTGAGCAGAATCTCCGCAGCCTTCTCAAGCTTCTTTCTGAAGTCTTCGGCATCCCTGCCCGAGTACTCCATAGCGAAGCGCTTGAGCGCAAGCGCGGCGCTCTGCGCTATCTTTGCAGCTCCCCTAATCTCCATGCTTGCTATCCTGCCTGCTACCTCCTCCACATGCCTGAACTCGTCCATCAAACCACCTCTAAACTATGCACTCCCTTGCGGGACATCCTCCCGAGTACTCCGGGTGAGCGCTCAGATGCTCGCCCCGGTAGAGCACCTGCCTGCTCCTGCTGCCGTAGCGGTAGACGGTGATACCCTTGCATTTAAGCTTGTAGGCGAGCATAAACGCCCTTCGCACGTCCTCCACGCTGGCATCGCGGGGCAGGTTTATGGTTTTGCTCACCGCATTGTCCACATGCTTCTGGAAGGCTGCCTGCATGCGCACGTGCCAGGCAGGCGCTATGTCTAAGGCTGTGACGAAGAGCTCGCGCACGTCTCTGGGTACCTCCCTGACCTCCTGCACCGAGCCGCTTCTGGCTATCTCCTGCATTAGTGAGGTGGAGTAGAAGCCCCTCTCCCTGGCAATCTTCCGGAACAGGGGGTTCACCTCCAGCAGCTTCTCGCCCTCAAGCACCTCACGCACAAAGGCTACGGCAAAAAGCGGCTCTATTCCGGAGCTTGTGCCCGCGATTATGCTTATTGTACCAGTTGGCGCTATGGTGGTTACCGTGGCGTTGCGCATGGCTCTGCCGGAGTAGATGCTTTTATCTATGTTCGGGAAGGAGCCCCTGTGCTCTGCAAGCTCCTCAGAAGCCTGCTTCGCCTCGCGCTGGATGAAGCTCATGAGCTTCTCCGCAAAGCTTACAGCTTCGTTGCTGTCGTAGCGCAGCCCCAGCATTATCAGCATCTCAGCGAAGCCCATCACCCCCAAGCCTATCTTGCGGTTGCCCCTGGTCATGCGCTCTATCGCCTTTAGAGGGTAGCGGTTCGCATCTATGACGTTGTCCAGGAAGTGCACGCCCAAGCGAACCGCCTCCGCAAGAGCCTCCCAGTCAACCTCGCCTTTTGCAACGAAGCGGGAGAGGTTTATGGAGCCCAGGTTGCAGGACTCGTAGGGTAGTAGAGGGACCTCGCCGCAGTTGTGCACCACTATTCCGTTGGCTATGAAGGAGTGGTAGCTGGGCTCTGTCAGGTCGTAGACCTCCTCCTCGCCTTCAGCCACCACTTCCGCCACCTCGTCCTCAAAGACATCACGGTAGAACCCTCCGCGCCTGTTTGGCATCCTCTCCACGAAGGCGCTGAGCTTCCTGCAGGGCAGGAAGCCTATCTCCCGGGCAAACCTGCCCAGGCTTTCTCTGGTAATTACAAGCTCGTAGTAGTGCTCAGCCCTGCTCTCATACCGCCTCCTCTCTCCGCCTGCGGTGCTGTAAACAAAAGCCTTTGACCTGCTGTACCTCCGCCTGTACTTCCTTGCCTTTATGCCAAAGTTCAGCAGCAGCAGGTGAACCTGCTTCGCAAGCTTCTCCGAGGCGGTGCTCAGCCTCACCTGTCCGCGGTTCTTTCCAGTGCCTATGGTGCCGTCGGCTGTGAAAAGTGCCTGAAGGAAGCCCGCAACCGCCTCTCTTGGAGCCGTGAACACCGCCCTGGGAACCTCCTTCTCCATGCTCCTCGCCCGCTTTACCCCGAGCTTTAAGAAGAACTCCACCATCCCCTTAGCATGGTACTGCAGCCTCTTAACGCCACCGTACTCCAGCGGTCTTACTTCGCACGCGTTCCAGCGGTTCAGTATTCTGGCGAAGTAGGGCAGTAGCTCTGCCTCATCCCTGCCGAAGTAGAATATCGCCTTCTCCTCGGTAAGAGCGCCGTCGCCGACCAGCCAGCCAAGCACCTGTCCGAGCTCTCTGCACCAGCGTTCAGGCAGGTTTAGCTTCCTCCTGGTCAGGCGGTTGAGCTCCTCAACATCAAAGGGAAGCTCGTAGCTCCTGTTAAACACACCAGCGCTCTGGATCAGCACCCTGTCGCCCTTCCTGAGCTCGCCAACCCTTCGCCAGCCTTCTGGCGTTAGAACAGGGTGCTCTGCCGTGGCACGGAGCTCGTAGCCCGCGCGGGTGCGCAGCCTGTAGATCCTCTTCACCCCCGTCTTAAAAATCCTCAGAGCAGGCTTAAGCTCTGCTCTGCC
This sequence comes from Methanobacteriota archaeon, assembly GCA_013152995.1. GTDB lineage: Archaea > Hydrothermarchaeota > Hydrothermarchaeia > Hydrothermarchaeales > BMS3B > JAADFH01. Next base: position 5,520 of record JAADFH010000047.1, on the reverse strand, counting down.
GCCGTTGAGGCGCGGGTCTACCAGCACCTCCCGCCTCTTCCCGACGATCTCTGAAATCCTCTCAAGTCCTTGCGAAGTTGCAACCAGTGTGTCGCCGGTTACGCAAGGGTTTGTGCTCTCTATCTCGCCCAGCTCTGGCGTGGGGTTGTGGCGGTTCACCTCGTCCAGGAAGACCAGCCCAGGATCGCCTGTGCGCCAGGCGGCTACTGCTATTTCCTCAAACACCTCCCTTGCGCTCAGGTGGCGCACCACCTCCCTATTTCTGGGGTTCACCAGCGGGTACTCCTCATCCCTGCGCACCGCATGCATGAAGGCGTCGGTAACGCCAACACTCAGGTTGAAGTTCTCAAGCACGCCCTCCTGCTGCTTGGCTCTGATGAACTCCAGTATGTCGGGATGGTCCACCCGCAGGATGCCCATGTTTGCCCCCCTGCGCCTGCCACCCTGCTTTATCACCTCCGTGGCTGCATCAAAGACGCGTATGAAGGACACCGGTCCAGAAGCGGCACCCATGGTTGAGCGCACTATGTCGCCCCGCGGGCGCAGCTTTGAGAAGCTGAACCCCGTGCCCCCGCCGCTCTGCTGCACTATCACCATGTGCTTAAGCGCTGTGAAGATGCTCCTCAGGGAGTCCTCTACTGGAAGGACGAAGCAGTTATGCACAGCCACACCGCCGGCAATATATGTGTGCTCTTCCTCCACCTCTAAATTGTAAACAATTCCGCTGTATTCCACCTTATCAATTTTGTCCACCCGTCTTAACACATAATCTCCCAATTTAACGTACTGCGGAAACGTCTTTCTCTCCAAGAATGAATTTTTCCCAATTGCTTTTGCAAACTCAGGACAGTAAGTAGGCGACGTAACAATTCTGTAAGTTGCCGTTGTGCCATTTTTTGGTATCTGGACATGTATATTGTACGGATATCCTATACGTAGGAGAATCATCCATATTTTCATGCTCAACTGATAATTTGAGAGAGATAGAAAGATTATACTCCGTTTTTTGCTGTTATAGTGGCATCCATCCCCTCTGAATACGCCCACAAGTAGATAAAACTGCTTCTCTGGTGGTAATGTCAGAATCCACTCAGGAATATCCTTTTTATCAAAACCACTGCCGAATATGTTTCTGAAAAATTGTGCAATAATCGTTGAGTGGAACCTTAAATTTACCCAGTCTCCAATTCGTGATCTTTCTACATTTGCATTCAGTCCAAATTTCTCATTCATAATCCTGTTTATATCATCAATTATCTGACTTTCATTTTTTCCAAGAGTGAAGCGTACACAGTTGCCAGTTACATCGCCTTCGCTCAAATAGTAACCAAAAAGTAGCATAAGGTCCTTATCAACCGTTATTTCATTCTTCACCTTCTTTACTTGGCTACTATACTCTCCACTCCTCAGCCTTTTATCTGTATTCTTTTTCAATACCCAGCCATCAACCACCTCATATCCGTCTGATAGAAAATCTATCACTTTTATTTTTTCAACATCTTTTATTTCCTTGATTGTTGAAACTACCACATAGTCCCCCTCCTCCAACTCTCGTGCTTCAATCCATTTAGGCTCAGTTATTGGAGTGTTAAGAAATTCGCAATCTCTACTGTAATTACGTGGAGATTTATAACAATATTTTTTTGGAAAGCCATTACAAATCCTGTCTTTATTTCTGATACATGCGATATTACTCTTTTTTACCGCTAAGATTGGATGTTCCGGTGTTACCAAAAGAGTCTCACGCAGTAGACCACGAACCTTAATTTTATAGATAAAACCATTGAAATACCTTTCAAATTTTTTTATTACTCTTCTAAGTTTTCCAGTGTGGGTTGCCACTATGTCACCCACTTTAATTTGGCAGATGGGTCTAAAGCCAGATGACGTCAATACCGGCTGCTCTGGGGTGAAGCAGGCACTGAGCTGCCCTAAGCGAGTGCCCGCGTTCATCAGCGTGGGCGAGTTGGGCAGGAAGCTCAGGCTCGTCATGGCTGAGTAGAAGCGCTCCTCAGCTTTTGCAGCGTCTCCACCGTAACGCCTCTCAACCCTCGCTATCGCTTTAGCCACCCGGCGGAACATCTGCTCGGGAGTCTCAACAACCTCTCCACGCTCATTCCTGCGCAGGTAGCGCCTCCTCAGCACCTGCAGCGCATTCTCGCTGAGTCTCATACCTCAGTGCACCCTCTCCCCTGCCCTGCCCTGTGCAGTGAGAAGCGCGATTCTCTCGCCATCCTGGGCAGCAAGCAGCATCCCCTGGCTGAGCACACCCATGAGCTTCTTTGGATGCAGGTTTGCCAGCACCACCACGCGCTTTCCCGTGAGCTCTTCTGGGGTGTAGCTCCCCTTTATACCCGCCACAAGCTGCCGCTCCTCACCCGTGTCAACCACCAGCCTGAGAAGCTTCCTGGAGCCCTCAATCTCCTCCACCCTCTTGATCACACCCACCCGCAGCTCAAGCTTCTCAAAGTCCTCCAGGGAGACCATGTCCTGCATGCAAGAAATATTATATTGTTAACCTATAAATACCTGCCGAGCACTTATCTTTTGGTGAGGAGTGGAATGAGAACATACCACAGGCTGATATTTGGGGATGCAGAAAACATGAGAGAGCTGGACGATGGCAGTGTTCAGCTTGTTGTTACCTCCCCACCATACTTTAATGCTCCTTTTGATTATCCAGATATGTTTGAAAGTTACGATGAATATCTTGACAAAATGAGGCGTATTGCAAGAGAAATTTATAGAGTTATGGATGATGGGAGGATAGTATGTATAGTATGCGATGATACATTGATTAATGGGGTTAAGTATCCTGTTGTTGCAGATTTGACGAAGATATACATGGATGAAGGATTTGCCTACAGGGATAAAATAATATGGATAAAGCCGGAGGGATATATCAGAATAAGCAGAAGAAGCGGTGTAATTTTGCAGCATCCATATCCAATGTATTTCTATCCTGACAACATCCAGGAGACCATATTGATATTCCAGAAAGGCAGATTTGACTACCAGAAGATTCCAGAGGATATTAAAAAGAAGTCAAAAATTGATACAGAAGAATACCAGAAAAACAAGTGGTATCTCACCACCTGGCACATCACCAATGTGCTACCCCTTAAAAACAGGCTTGAACAGGGGGTGGCGGCTTTTCCGGAGGAGATACCCTACAGGCTTATAAAGCTGTTTTCGTATGTGGGTGAGACAGTTCTGGATCCGTTTATGGGTTCAGCTACGACAAATAAGGTTGCTGCAGAACTCGGTAGAAACAGCTTTGGATATGAAGTAGATGTAGAGTTGTGTGATGTTGTTAAAGAAAAAATGGGGCTAAAACAATGCTGTTTAATTGATAAGAACTATGATGTGGAAATTGTGGTTAGGGAGGATGCGAGAAGGCTCAGGACACATCTCCAGGATAAAGTAAGAAGACAGAAGTCGGTGACCAAGAATGCCAAGAGAGAAGCAGGAAAGCTTGTCCAGTGATGAGAGGGAGAAACTTCTTGAGATCCTTGAGACGGTTGGAAAAACCAGGTGGTCTGAGAGATGGAAAAATCACATGGCTATTCCAGAGAATTTAAACGTATTTTCAAAATCAGAAGATGATAAAGAGAAGATTCTAAGGTATCTTCTTTTGAGGGTGTTGATAAATCAGCAGGCAAAATTTGAAAAAGTAAGAGAGATGTCAATAAGAATTTCAAGTGAATTTACAGATATGTTACTTTATGAACCATTCAGAATATCAGAAAGTGATTTATTTAGAATATTCAAAGATGTAGCAGGGGAGAAAGGATCGTTACTGTATCGTGTGGGTGCACTTGGTGGCATAAAGCCGATATCTCTTTTTACATATCGCTTTAAGGCATATGAGGGATTTATTAAGTGGTTGAATGAGAGGAACGAGAAGCTGTATGACATTATTTTGCGGTACCTCAGGGAGGAGAGACCTGTTGGGTTGTTCAAATTTCTCAACTCGCATCCCGTGCTTGAAGCCGGCTGGGTTGGTAATGACCCAAAAGCATGCAGAATGTTTGTTAACTGGGTGGTTTTCCTCCTCAGCGAGGTTTGGGATGAGACCGCATCTTCAATGCGTGATACGCTTATGATAGTTGATGGGCATGTAGCCAAGGTATTCTGCAGGACAGGGCTTCTTGAGGAGGTTATGTACGAGAAGAGAAGACCATATATCATACAGGCGAACAAGATGCGCCCGTGGATAGAGGGGCTGGTTCTCAACTCTGGAAGAGTGCCCTTCTACGTTGACAACGGTGCATTTTACCTTTTTGAGGATGGGTACTGCATGGACATTGAGCCAGCATGCGCCTCCTGCCCTGCGGGGGAAGTGTGCAGAAAGTATATAATGGACAGCATACCAGATGTGGAAGGAGTAGAAAAGTTCAGGAGGCTCGGCTATAGCGGAGAAGGTTCTGGTCACCTGTGCGCTGCCATACGTGAACAACGTGCCCCACATAGGCAACATCGCGGGCTCACACCTGCCGGCTGACATCTTCGCAAGATTCTGCCGGCTCGCCGGCTACGAGACGCTGTTCATAGGCGGCAGCGACGAGCACGGCACACCCATAGAGGTTGCCGCACGAAAGCTCGGGGTCTCGCCAAAGGAGCTGACAGATAGGTACTACGAGGTTCACCGCCAGATTTACCAGTGGCTGGACATAAGCTACGACAACTTCTCCCGTACCTCAAGAGAAATCCACCACCGCACAACCAAGGAGTTCTTCATGAAGATATACGAGAACGGCTACGTGACCGAGGGTGTGCTTCTCCTGCCCTACTGCGAGCACGACCGCCGCTTCCTCCCCGACCGCTATGTGGAGGGCACCTGCCCCGGCTGCGGCTACGAGTCTGCAAGAGGGGACCAGTGCGAGCGCTGCTCCAGGCTTCTCAACCCTGACGAGCTGGTGGAGCCCCGCTGCGTGCTGTGCGGCAACAAGCCAGTGTTCAGGGAGACCAGGCACCTCTTTCTGAACCTGGACAGGCTTGAGCCGGAGCTGAAGAGGTGGATAGAGTCCAGGCGAAGGGTGTGGAGCCCGCAGGTTTACAACATGGCGATGGGCTGGATCAGGGAGGGCTTGAAGCCGAGGTGCATAACCCGCGACTTGGAGTGGGGGGTTAAGGTGCCTCTTAAGGGCTACGAGGACAAGGTGTTCTACGTGTGGTTCGACGCACCCATCGGCTACATCTCCTCCACAAAGGAGTGGGCTGAGCTTCAAGGAAAGCCGCAAGCCTGGGAGCCCTACTGGAGGGGTGAGGCGAAGATATTCCACTTCATAGGCAAGGACAACATACCCTTCCATACCATCTTCTGGCCTGGCATGCTGCTGGCGAACGGCGAGTATGCCTTGCCCTACCGCGTGGCAGGGCTGCAGTACCTGAACTACGAGGGCGGCAAGATTTCAAAGTCCAGGGGATGGGGTGTGTTCTGCGAGAACCTGCCGAAGGCGCAGCTCAGCAGCGACGTGTGGCGCTTCTACCTCACGCTGATAATCCCCGAGACCAGCG
>JAADFH010000046.1:278-5108 GCA_013152995.1 Methanobacteriota archaeon | reverse complement strand
GGGCGGATGCTCAGGTGCACCTTCTTGGTGCTCTCATCCAGCTTCTGGTTTATCTCCTCTATGAGCACGTCCTTCTGGGATGAGCGGAGCACCACAATCTCCCTGCTCATTTCACCTCACCAGTTCCAGGAACTTCTTGGCTTTCTCAGATATCCTGATGCTCCTTATATCCTCAAGGTTCTCAAGCTTCTCCTCCGGCAGTATATCCCGCCTGCCCAGGCGTATTATTACCTTGAGCACCTCCTTCAGCTCGTCCACCGTTGAGGACACCACCTGGGCGCTCTTCTCAAGCCCGAGGTCGCTGTGCAGGTACAGCGCTATTCCGCCCACAGCCCTTGAGGAGGTCACCTTGAGGTAGTCCTGCAGTATCTCCTCTATCTCAAACTTCTTGAAGACTATCTCGTGGGCATTCTTCACGGGAATAACCGTGGGGTCTATGAAGCGCTTTATCGCCGAGAGCAGGTCCTCATCCTCCAGAATCTCCAGCCCAGCTTTCAGCTGCTCCCTGTCTGGTATGGGCTGCAGCCCCGGGAAGATGCTTGCATACCTGCGCTCCCTGTAGGGTTTGATGAGCAGGAACTTGAATATGTCCCAGGCGAAGAGCGCCTTGGGAATCTTTATCATCATCTCCTTGCGAATCTTCTGCCTGTAGGTAATCGCCTCATCAAGCCCCTCCACCAGGTTGCCGTGCTCGTCCATCAGCCCCTCACGCTTCAGCTCCTCCTCAAACTCGTTTATCAGCTCCCTGCGCTCCTCCATGACGCGCATATCAAGCGCAAAGCTCTGCGTGGCTTCTGTGGAGTACATCTGCACATCAAACCTGCTCTTTATCTCCTCGTACTTGCGCAGCTTCTCCATATCAACCTTCTTTGAGAGCAGGTACTCCAGAATCTCCTCACGCTTGTTCTTCAGGATTTTGGTGTAGGCGATGGCGAGGGCTTGGCGGTTGTAGCGCCCGCTCACCAGGATGGAGCGCTCGTGATGGTAGCGCACGTGCTCTATTATTATCTTACCATACTTGCTGCGCAGCACCCCCTCGTAGTCCAGTCTGTCGCTCTTCTCAGCCTCCACCTGCTCCCTCTTGGTGACCCACTTGCCGTTCTTTCTCGCCTTGAACGTCACCGTGGCAGACTTTATCTTGCCCTTCTTCTTCTCCCTGAGTATCTCCACGAGCTCGCGGTAAGCCATGCGCTCCGTGGGCGTGAATCTGGAGATTTCAACGGTGAACTCGCCGCCGTAGGTGAGGTAGGGCAGAATCTCCAGCCTGTATATACCCTGCTCATTCCTGCGCAGCTTCACCTGCTCAGACTCGCACTTCGGGCACACGTACCTGCCCTTCTCCTCAATTATCCTCAGCGCCTCCTTGCCCTTGGTCTCCTTGCCGCACTCGCAGATGAAGGTCACGAACTCCTCTATGTGCCCCAGGGCTATGTTGTGCGCAGCTATGGCGCTCTTGGTGCGCTCAAAGGTACCCTTCTTGAACGCTGCATTCGTGCGGAAGAACATCTTGTGCTTTGCCACATCCCTCTGGTCCTCCACGTCCTCCCGCCTGTACCCGCTCCTGCCGAGAGGTGCGCTGTGCCTGCTCAGCCCCAGGGCAAAGTAGGGGGAGTCAAAGCCGCGCTGCTCCATCTCGTCCTTCAGGTTCTTGAGCTCCTCCAGATTGCTCTTGAGGGTGAGATACACCTCCTCCAGGTACCGCTTGTCCCTCTCAAGCCTGCTGAGGTCTATCCTGAAGTTTGCCGATATGTCGTCCAGCACTTCTGTTGCACGGTTTACCAGCGGGGCAGTATCTCTCTCCTCCATGCTCATTACTCCTTGAAAAAGAGCATCCCCATTAACCATAACATGTGCTAATATATATGTAGTGGAGGCACTCATATATAAAGGTATCTGTTCATTAGCACCCGCGGGAATACTCACGCGAACCTTCTCATCTCCCCCAGCGTTGCAAACTCTAAGCAGCCCGCCTCCCTGCTCACCGCCAGCACCTTGAGCGAGTCAACCTCAATGCTGCGCAGGAAGGGTGAGAGCAGCTCCTCCCTCGGAATCTGGTTGACCTCGCTGCCCGTTGCGAGGGGGGAGAAGGCTGGCATGACCACAACGTATGCTCCTGCAGCCTCGCCGTGCAGGAAGCACCTGAGCTTCTCCTTAGCCCCCACCTCATCGTAGAGCGCAAGCGCCGGATGCTCGTGGGCGAGTATCATAACCTCAGCCCCCCTGACAGGCATCCTGTGTCCGTGGAACAGCAGAAACCTGCCCAGCGCAAGCTCCTCCACCAGCTCGGCACCGTACCTTGCCAGCGTGCCAGCCACAAAGTTGTCGTGGTTTCCCCTGACTATGCACACCCTGCCGAACAGCTTCCCCGCAGCGCTCAGGAACTCCACCACCTCGCTCATCTCGGTGTAGCTCAGCCCGCCGAACTCGTGCTTCAGGTCGCCGTTTACCACCAGCATCTCAGCATCAGCCAGCTCAGAGAGCTCCTGCAGCGCCTCCACCTGCTTTCTCAGCTGGGTGCGGGGTATGAACACACCCCTCTCAGCCAGCATCGCCTCGTAGCCCAGGTGCGTGTCTGCCAGCACGAGGGCGGAGTGCTCACGCAGGTAGAGCGCCGGGTAGGGGCAGAGCACCTCCACACCTGGTACAAGCTCCATCATTTTGCCGAGAGCCGCTGCTCAAACCAGGCTATGGTTCTCCTAAGCCCCTCCTCCAGGCTCACCTCGGGCTTCCAGTTCAGCAGGCGTCTGGCTTTGCTGATGTCGGGAGCCCTGCGCTTCGGGTCATCCTTTGGCAGCGGGTGAAAGGTTATCTCAGACTCAGAGCCCGTGAGCCTCTTTATCAGCTCCGCAAGCTCTATGATTCTGGTCTCCCTGTTGTTGCCGATGTTCACCACCTCACCCTCAGCCTCATCCACGTACGCCAGCCTCAGGATGCCGTCAACCTCGTCGGTTACGTAGGTGAAGCTCCTGGTCTGCTCACCCGTGCCGAAGACGGTTATGGGTTTGCCCGTCAGTGCCTGCTCAATGAACCTGGGCACCACCCTGCCGTAGATGTCGTCGCTGCGCATCCTCGGACCGTAGGTGTTGAAGATTCGCACGATTCTGGTGTCCATGCCGTACTGCCTGCGGTACGCCATCACGAAGGCTTCTCCAGCGCGCTTGGCTTCGTCGTAGCAGCTTCTTGGACCGGTGGTGCTGACGTTGCCGTTGTAGCTCTCCGGAGTTGGCACGAACTCCGGTGCGGGGTCGCCGTAAACCTCGCTGGTTGAGGCGTAGAGCAGCCTCGCCTCGGAGCGCCTCGCAATCTCCAGCGCATGCACCGTGCCCATGGTGTTCGCCATGAGAATCTCTATGGGGTACTTCTCAAACTCAAAGGGCGAAGCCCTGCTCGCTAAATGCATAACCAGGTCAAACCTCTGGCTGAGCTCAAGCGGCTTTGAGATGTCGTGCTCCACCAGCCTGAAGTTCTCGTTCTGCATCAGGTGGCTCACGTTGCTCTTCAGCCCGCTGGCAAAGTTGTCCACGCAGGTGACGCTGGCACCGTCGCTGAGCAGGTACTCGCATATCCAGGAGCCCAGAAAGCCAGCACCACCCGTGACCAGCACCCGCATGCCGCTGAAGCTCACCCCCGCCCCGTGCAGCCTGCTCCTCAGCTCCTCAATCTCGCGCACGCTACCACCTACCAGCACACACCCTCGTAGTGCTCAGCCACCTTTGCCTCTGGCACGCGCCTGCCGTCTATGACTATCTTGCCCCTGTACAGCTCCTCGTTCCTGAACTCGTCCCACTCGGTGACTATCAGCACGTACTTGCAGCGCTTCACCGCCTCCCTGGCGTCCTCGTACAGCCTTAGACGCTCGTGCTCGCCGAATATCTTCCTCGCCACGGGTACAGCCTTGGGGTCTGCGGCGTGCACCTCTGCACCCTTCATGAGCAGGCTGGTTATGACCTTTATGGATGGTGCCTCACGCATGTCGTCTGTGCCAGGCTTGAAAGCCAGCCCGAGAACCGCCACCTTCTTGCCTCTGAGCGGACCCACACGCTTCTCCAGCAGCTCTATGAGCCTGAGGGGCTGAGTCTCGTTGAGCTCAAGCGCTGCATTCAGCACGACAGGGCGGTAGTAGACCTCCTTTGCCTTGCCCACCAGCGCCTTCACGTCCTTGGGGAAGCAGCTTCCGCCGAAGCCTATCCCCGCCCTCAGAAACTCGGGCGAGATTCTGGAGTCAAGCGCCATTCCCTTCGCAACCTCGTACACGTCTATGCCGAGCTGCTTGCAGATGTTGCCGATGTCGTTTATGAAGCTGATTTTTGTGGCGAGGAAGGAGTTGGTGGCGTACTTTATCATCTCCGCTGTTTTGGGGTCGGTGACCATTATCGGGCACGTGAAGTCCTTGTAGAGCTCCTTGAGAATCTCGCAGGAGCGCTCGTCTATGCCGCCTATGATGATTCTGTCGGGGTGCATGAAGTCGTGAATCGCGCTGCCCTCCCTGAGGAACTCGGGGTTCATGGCTATTCCGAAGTCTCTGCCCGCCTTCTTGCCAGAGTACTTCTCTATGAGCGGCAGCACGGAGTGTTCCGTAGTGCCGGGTACGACGGTGCTCTTCACCACCACCAGGTGGTACTCATCCTTGTGGCGGAGGCACTTGCCTATGCCCCTGCTGACCTCCTCCACGTACTTCAGGTCTATGTAGTCCATTAAGCCAGAGGGCGTGCCCACGCTGATGAAGCTGACGTCGCTCTCGCGTATTGCCTCCTCAAGGCTGGTGGTGGCTCTCAGCCTCCCCGGCACGTGCTTTTTGAGCAGCTCGTCCAGACCTTCCTCGTAGAAGGG
>JAADFH010000046.1:0-227 GCA_013152995.1 Methanobacteriota archaeon | reverse complement strand
ACGCTGTTGCCGAGCTCTGCGAAGCATGCACCTGTTACAAGCCCAACATACCCCGTGCCTATGATTGCTATCCTCATGTCAGCATCTCCCTCTCGTACCACTCTATGAATCTGGCGAGACCTTCTTTAAGGCTGACCTCAGGCTTCCAGCCGAGCAGGCGCTTCGCCTTGCTTATGTCGGCGAGCGTGTCCCTCACGTCCCCGCGCTGGTGCTCTTCCCGCCTGATC
>JAADFH010000045.1:5175-8117 GCA_013152995.1 Methanobacteriota archaeon | reverse complement strand
TAGGGGGCAACTATCAGCGTGCCCCCCTTGAAGTCTATGCTCATGGGCATGGTGCCCGAGGTGTAGGAGGTAACAACCACCACGAGCCCAGCAGCCAGCATCAGCATGGGGAGCAGCACAAGCTTCTTTACGTCTGCTGCGAGGAATTCATCAAGCTTTGACATGTTAAGCCTCCAGTGGTAGGCATAGTGATTAAGGCACTGCTGCAATAAAAATCTTTGGTGGAGGCTATGAGAGGAGACGAGCTGGTGCTTGCCGGCTTCATGCTTCTGGTGCTGGGAATGCTTCTGGTGGCTGCGGGGATGCTGGCTCAGGCGGGCAAGCAGGGTGCAGAGGTGCGCGGGGGTGGGGTGGTGCTCATAGGTCCCCTGCCCATCGTCTTTGGCAGCGATGCGCAGAGCGTGCGCACCCTGCTGATACTGACGCTGCTGCTCATCCTGGTGGTCTACCTGCTGTTCTACCGAGGGTGGCTGCGATGAGGCTACTCATAGATGAGAGGGGGAGGAAGTTCTTGGTGGATGAGGGGGTGGAGGAGTTCCACACCGACCTGGGGGTGGTCAGGCTCGGCTCCGCCGAGCCGCCAGCAGAGGTGCAGAGCCACTTAGGGCACAGGTTCGTGCTGCTTGAGCCCAGCGTGGTTGACCTGCACGAGAAGCTGCCCAGGGCGGGGAGCGTGGTGGTGAAGAAGGAGGTGGGGCTGATTGTGGCAAACACGGGCATAGGCTCGGGCTCAAGGGTTGTGGAGGCTGGCACAGGCACGGGTTCGCTGGCGATATACTTAGCCCACATCGTCGGGGACAGCGGCAGGGTGTACACCTACGAGCTCAACGAGAAGCACCTGAGCATAGCGCGGCGCAACTTCGCAGCCGCTGGTGTGGAGCACAGGATAGTGGCGGAGCTCAGGGATGTGCGTGAGGGTATAGAGGTGGAGCAGGTGGATGCGGTGGTTTTTGATATGCCCGACCCCTGGCTGGCGGTGGAGCATGCTTTTGCAGCGCTCAAGCGGGGCGGCTTTATAGCGGTTTACAACCCCTACATTGAGCAGATCAGGAAAGCCTACGAAGCCATGCGCAGCTCCGGCTTCAGGTTCCTCAGGGTGGTTGAGCTGCTTGAGCGGGAGATTGAGGTGAAGAGCGTGGGCACCCGCCCGAGAACCAGGATGGTGGGGCACACGGGCTACTTAGCCTTTGGAAGGAAGTGCTGACTCAGCCCCTCAGCAGCGTGCCCAGATGCAGCAGCATGCGTATAATAAACGCCAGAAGACCTATGATGATTATTCCTGCCCCTGTAACCTTTGCCACCATCAGATACTCGCTGCGCCTGGGCTTGCGGGAGAGCTTCACCACTCTCTGCCACTCTTTGAGCTTCTCCACAAGCTGAGCTCTGTTCTTCAGAATTGCCACCGATACCATGTTCTCAGTCCAGGAACTCTATTCCGAGCTTTGACCTGAGGTCCTCCTCCCCCTTCTCATCCTCCAGGAAGCTCTCATCGTCCGCACCCAGAATCTGCTTTGAGCGCACCCCAGTAACAACCAGCATCACCCTGAGCATGCCCTTCAGGTTCTCCTCTATCTGGGCACCCCAGATGATGTTTGCTCTCGGGTCAAGGCGCTCGGAGACCACCTGCACCACCTGCTGCGCCTCCGCTAAGGTGAGGTCCTCGCCACCCACTACGTTTATCAGCGCACCTCTGGCGCCGGTGATGTCAACGTTGAGCAGCGGGCTGTTAATTGCCTTCTCTATCGCCTCCACAGCGCGGTTCTCGGTGTCGCTCTCGCCCATGCCTATCATCGCAACTCCGCCGCCCTCCATGACCGCACGCACGTCCGCGAAGTCCAGGTTTATGAGCCCGGGCTTGGTTATGAGCTCGGTTATGCCCTTCACAGCCCTCACCAGTATCTCGTCAGCCACCTTGAAGGCAGCCGGCAGGGGCAGCGTGGGGGCTATCTCAAGCAGCCTGTCGTTGGGTATGACTATGACGGTGTCGGTCTCCCTGCGCAGCTTCTCCAGACCCATCTCTGCGTTGCTGCGCCGGCGCATGCCCTCCATGGTGAAGGGGAAGGTTACAACAGCCACGGTGAGCGCACCCAGCTTCTGGGAGATGTTGGCTATAACGGGTGAGCTTCCCGTGCCGGTGCCCCCTCCAAGACCGCAGGTTATGAAAACTATGTCGGCACCCTCAAGCAGCTCCTTGATTTCCTGCTCGCTCTCCTTCGCAGCCTCCTCGCCTATCTGGGGCACAGAGCCTGCGCCGAGCCCGCCGGTGAGCTCCTTGCCTATTATCAGCTTCTTGTGAGCCTTCGTCTGGAGGAGGTCCTGGGCATCGGTGTTTATTGCTATGGTCTCCGCACCTTCTATGCCCACCTCCATCAGACGGGTCATGGTGTTGTTCCCCGCTCCGCCAGTGCCTATCACCACGATTCTCGCTTTGGTGTGAGACAGAATTTCCTCAAGCTCCTGGTCCACTCCAGGCTCCTGCATGACGGACATGCCCCCGTAAGAAGCTCCACCACCTCTCTTCAGTGCTTCCTCAATGATGCTGTCCAACGTGATTCCTCCTGCTATCCATTCATGGGTGGTAGAGGTATTTAAACGTTTTCCCCTTCGGTGCTCGGGGTGCTGGTAGCACGCGCAGGTTTATGTGTGCCGCCTCAGAGCTACGGGTGTGGTGCCATGGCTGGTGGGATGCGCCTCTTCATGACCACGGAGCGCGGGTTTGAGGCTGTTGCAGCGGAGGAGGTGAGGGAGCTTACGGGCAGCACACCAGAGCGTGCAGGCGAGGGCAGGCTGCTCCTCAACGGCTCCGCAAGAGAGCTTCTGCTGCTCAACTACTGCTCAAACACCCTGCACAGGGTGGTGCTGCTCCTGCTCAGGGAGGAGGTGGAGTCGCTTGAGGAGATATACTCCGCCTGCTTAAGCCTGCCCTTTGAGGAGCTCATAGC
>JAADFH010000045.1:0-5105 GCA_013152995.1 Methanobacteriota archaeon | reverse complement strand
GGTCAGGCGGTGATTGACAGGTACAGGAGGGAGAGGGGCACCAGGCTGCGGGTTGACCTCAGCGAGCCCGAGGTGGTGGTGAGGGTGGAGCTCAGGGGGAGGGAGCTGATGGTCGGCATAGACACCACCGGCAGGAGCCTGCACCGCCGCGGCTACAGAGCCTACCTCCACCCTGCGCCGCTGAAGCCCACGGCTGCGCACGCGCTCCTCAGAATAGCGGGCTGGAGGCACGAGGAGGCGCTTATTGACCCCTTCTGCGGCTCGGGTACGGTGTGCATAGAGGCGGTGAGGTGGGCGTGGCGCATGCCCAACCTGCTCAGGAGGCGCAGCCTGAGGCTCTGGAGGCTTGGCTTTCTGCCGCTGGAGGAGCTTGAGAGGCTGGCTGATGAGGCAGAGGCGGGGATGCGCAGGGTGGAGCTTGAGGTGAGGGGGTGCGACATCTCCCCGAAGCACCTGCAGGGAGCTAAGCAGAACGCCTCGCTTGCTGGAGTTGAGGGTGGGCTGGAGTTCTTTCAGTGCGATGCCACTGAGCTGAGCTACTCTCAGGATGTGGTGGTGGCGAACCTGCCTTATGGGCTCAGGATGGGCAGCCCGCGCAAGGTGGCTAAGGTGTATGAAAGGTTTGAGCGTGCGCTCTCCTCTGGCTCATGGCGCATCGCCGTGCTGCTCACCGCCAGACCGGAGCTTTACCCAGCTGAGCCTGACTCAAGCCTTGACGTTACCCTGGGCACGCTTCCGGCGAGGGTGCTGGTGTTCAGAAAGTGAGCATGGTTACATGGGTGCGGCAGCAGGGTGCGGATGCCCCTCTCGTGAGCCTTCCGGTGCAAAATTTTAATTGTCGTTAGCACATAAGTTTTTAACCATGCCGAGAAGGCGCCAGGTGAGGGGTAGCAAGGGCAAGCTCACAGCAGTGCAGCTTGGAGCACTTTTTGGAATAGGGATAATGGTTTTATCAAGCTTAGCCTACGCTATACTCTACAACCCCTTCGGGGGTGGAGGCACGAAGAAACCAGCCGCTGAAGGTCAGGTGGTGGTGTCACAGGATTCTGACCTTGACGGCATACCCGATTACTTAGAGAAGGAGATAGGCACCGACCCGTACTCGCCAGACACCGTCAGGAGCTTGGAGGAGAGGAAGCAGCAGGTGGAGAAGGAGTATGCTCAGGGACTCATCGGGGAGGAGGAGTACCGCAGTTTGATAAGAAAGATTGAAGCCGCAGAGGAAGTGGTCAGGTGAAGATTGCGATTTCTGGAAAGGGGGGCGTGGGGAAAACCACCATCGCCGGAACTCTCGTGAGGCTGTTCGCTGACAGGGGGTACAGCGTTATCGCCGTGGACGCTGACCCGAGCATGAACCTGCACACCATGATAGGTGTGGAGAATCCAGTGCCGATATCCAAGCTGAAGCAGCTGATCGGAGAGAGGACGGTGATAACCCCGGGGATCTACAACCTCAACCCCAGGGTGGATGATGTGGTGGAGAAGTACTGCGCGGTCAGGGATAACATAAGGCTGATAGTCATGGGCACCGTGGAGGGCGTCAGCCAGGGGTGCATGTGCCCGGAGAATGCCTTCCTGAGGGCGCTGCTCAGGCACCTGATACTCAAGAGGGGCGAGATGGTGATACTGGACAGCGAGGCGGGTGTGGAGCACATGGCGAGGAACATCGCCGAGGGTTTTGACCTCATGCTGGTGGTTGCGGAGCCCTCAAGAAAGGCGGTGGATGTGGCGAACAGGCTTATTGAGCTCTCAAGGAGCGCGGGCATACCCGAGGTGTACTGCGTGGCGAACCGCGTGAGCTCGCTGGATGATGAGGACTTCCTGCGGGAGAACCTGATTGCGGAAGTGCTGGAGAATATACCGGAGGATGAGATGGTGAAGAAGGCTGAGAGGCAGGGCATACCCCTGGCAGATATGCAGGAGGAGTCTGAGGCTCTGCAGCGTATATTTTCGCTATCAGAAAAAATAGAAAAAATAACAGGCAAGCTATTCTAAGTTAATAACGTCCATCACTTTCCGCCACTTGTTGCCTTCCATCTGCATTACCCAGACCTTCTTGAGCTTGGCGTTGTCCTTTGGCTTCCACTCCCGCGCCCAGGCAAGCACCTCCTCCTTGGTCGGCATCCTGTCGGTCTTCTTTATGGTGACAAAGCGCTTTGCCTCAACGTTTTTCATCGGTCTTCCCCTGATAACTACCTCTCTCCCTAAGTACTCAAGCCCGTTCACGTAATACATTCCCGCAACCTCCGTAGAAGTTTTATTCTCGTGCTGGTATAAAAAACTTTTGGTAGCCCGGTGTCAGATGTCAGCTCGCCAGATGTGCTAAATTCTTATCAGGTCCTCGGGCTTTTCAACCTGCTTCAGCCCTATGAGGATGAGCCTCCTGACGATCTCGGCTCTTGAGAGCTTTGTCTGCCTGACAAGCGCCTCAATCCTGTCGTAGCACTGCTTTTCAACCCTGGTGGCAATGTAAACTTTTCGCATCTGCACACAGTTCAGGCGAAACATTTATATTTCTTGGTGTACAAAATACACAATGTACACAATGCAGCGGGTTCTGGTTGTGGATGATGAGCCTGAAATCAGGATGCTCGTGAGGAGGATACTGGAGAAGGCGGGGTACGCGGTTGAGGAGGCAGAGAGCGGGGAGGAGTGCATGAGGCTGCTCTCTTCACGCAGGTTTGATGTGGTGCTGCTGGAGGTGCTGCTGCCAGATTCGGATGGGTGGGAGGTGTGCAGCAGCATAAGCGGCAAGGCTAAGGTTGTGGTGTTCACGGTGTGCTCGTCGGAGGAGGATGTCAGGAGGAGCCTTGAGTGTGGTGCGGCGGCGCACTTGGGGAAGCCATTTACGGCGGCGAGGCTGCTGGACCTGCTCGCCAGGGTATGCGGTGGGGAATAGCCGGGGAAAGAAAAGCTTTTAAAAGCGGAGATGCGAGATATCTGAAGGTGGTTGAGATGGAAGAGGTTCGCAGTGTCAGGTTTGAGTGCAGGTATGCTGGAGCGGGACTGACCCACTACTCCATGAACGACGAGGAGTCGCCCTTCTGAGCCAGCGGGAGTGAGAAGCTGGAGATGCAGGAGATAGAGGCGGGTGGCAGGAGGCTCTGGATAGAGCCCGAGAGTGTGTTCTGGGGCTGGGGGGAGCTTGAGGAGCTGGAGAGGTTCTATGAGAGGGTGCGGGACGCTCTGGAGAGGGAGATGCATGAGCTGAGGTTCGGGGTTGAGCCCGTGCTGCTCTACCTCAATCCCACCGACGCGTGCAACCGCTCGTGCAGCTACTGCTACCTGCCGAGGGAGCACAGGGAGAGGGGCAGAAGCATGAGCCGTGAGGAGCTCATGGAGGCGCTGGACACGGCGGCTGAGAACCTGCGGGCGGTGGTGTTTCATGGCAGCGAGCCGATGCTCCAGAAGGGTGTGCTGAAGGAGCTCATGGACGACTACAGGAGGGAGCTGAGCTTCGGGATTCAGACCAACGGCACCCTGCTTGAGGAGGAGGATGTGGATTACCTGGTGGAGAGGGACGTGAGCGTGGGGCTGTCCCTGGATTCGCCGCGGGAGGAGGTGAATGACTCTCTCAGGGGCGAGGGGCACTTCAGGAAGGTGGCGGAGGTGCTGGAGTGGTTCTCGGGCTACTCGGGGCTGTGCGTGATAACCACCATAACCTCACGCAACTGCTCCCAGCTCGCGGAGATGGTTGAGTTCCTGCACAGTAAAGGTGTGGGCAGGTGTCTGATGAACCCTGTCAGGGGCACGCAGGAGGGAGCAAGAGAGCTGATGCCAGAGCCGCAGGAGATGGCGGACAGCTTCATAGCGGCGGTGGAGCGGGCAATAGCGCTCACGAAGCAGACGGACAGGAGGATTGTCGTGGGTGATTTTGCGAACATAATGCTGGGGATTCTTGCTCCCTCGGCAAGGGTGCTGATGTGCGATATCTCCCCCTGCGGCGCCGGCAGGAGGTTCTTTGCGGTTACCGCGGATGGCACCGCATACCCGTGCGGTGAGTTTATAGGTATGCGGGAGTTTGCGGGTGGCAGCATGCTGGAGAAGGGGATGGAGGTGCTCCACTCGCCTCCCTTCAGGGCTGTGAGGGATAGAAAGGTGGAGGGGGTGGAGGAGTGCTCGGTGTGTGAGTTCAGGCACATCTGCGGCAACCCGTGCCCCGCTGAGCTGCACGCCATGCATGGCAGCATGAATGTCAGAAGTCACTATTGCGAGTATTATGTGAGGATTATAAGGCATGCCTTTGAGGTGATTGTGAGAGGTGACACCTGGCGGGTGCTGCGAAGGGAGGCGCTCAGAAGAAAGTACGGAAGAGAGCCTGAGGCTGCAGCGGGAGTTTGAGCGGCGTCTGCATGAGCTCAGGGAGAGAGCGCATGAGGGATGCGGGGAGTGCGAGTCCAGGATTGCGGAGCTGGAGTACTGGCTGAGGGAGCTCACCGAGGCTGTGGAGGAGCGCAGGATGGTGCTGGAGAGTTACGGCAGAAGTGTGCTTGAGGCTAAGCTGAGGGCTACGGAGAGGACGGAGTTCATGGCTGTGGAGATGCTGGAGGAGCTGACGGAGGAGCTGGAGAACCATCTGGAGGCGGGGTGATGCTCTCGGGGGTATGTGCAATATGCGGCAAACCCGCGGTGCACACCTGCACGCTGTGCGGCAGGGTGGTGTGCGGGGTGCACTTTGAGAGGGGTGCATGCTCGGCATGCCTGTCTGGAAGAAGAATGGAGGTTGACTGAATGGTGGAGAGAAGATTCGTGCAAGCTGCCCTGGTAGTGCAGAGATAAAGCGACCAAAGCCAGAGTACGTGCGATGCCCGAAGTGCGGGGCAGAGGTTGAAATCTGGAGTGATGAGACCGAGGCTGAGTGCGAGGAGTGCGGCACCGTGGTGAAGAAGACCCGGGAGAACCTGTGCATAAACTGGTGCGAGTACGCCGAGAAGTGTGTGGGCAGCGAGAAGCTTAAGGCTCTGCGTGGCGATTAGTCTATTAGTTTTACCTTGTTAGGCATCGCCCCCAGCGGTAGCTTCTGCCAGAGGTTGCTGTTATGCGCCACGAGATTGTCCGCAGGGAAGAGCTTGCTCCAGGTTACAAGCTTTTTGTGATTCGCTCGC
>JAADFH010000044.1 GCA_013152995.1 Methanobacteriota archaeon | reverse complement strand
GGCAGGAAGGGCTTCACCACTGACGTGCTTGCAGACCTGCTGAAGGAGGAGAGCTTTGACCAGTGCTTCACCTGCGGACCCGAGCTCATGATGGCTAAGGTGCTGGACATAACCAGGGAGTACAGGATACCCACGCAGGCGTCGCTGCACAGGTACTTCAAGTGCGGCATAGGGATATGCGGGCAGTGCGTGCTTGATGGCACGGGCTTGAGGGTGTGCAAGGAGGGTCCAACCTTCAGGGATAAGGAGCTGAGGAAGTCGCACGAGTTTGGAAGGTACTGGAGAAATGCTGCAGGACAGAAGATATATTTTGGAAGGAGGTGAGTGTGGATGAGTAAGGTTACCATAAGCCTGATAAAGGCGGATGTTGGAGGCTACCCCGGGCATGTTGCCGTGCACCCCGAGCTGATAAGCTCGGCGGAGCAGGTGCTGAGCGAGGGCAGAGAGGCGGGGGTTATTGAGGACTTCCGCGTGCTGAGCGCTGGCGATGATCTGGAGCTGGTGATGAGCCACTACCGTGGCACCGACAGCGAGGAGGTGCATGGCTTAGCCTGGAAGGCGTTTGAGAAAGCTACCGAGAGGGCGAAGCAGCTCAAGCTCTACGGAGCGGGGCAGGACATGCTGAGCGATGCGTTCTCGGGCAATGTCAGGGGCATGGGTCCGGGAGTGGCTGAGATGGAGATAAAGGAGAGGAAAGCCGAGCCGGTGGTTGCGTTCATGATGGACAAGACAGAGCCCGGGGCGTTCAACATGCCGATATTCAGGATGTTTGCAGACCCCTTCAACACCGCAGGTCTCGTCATAGACCCGTCGCTGCACTCGGGCTTCAGGTTTGAGGTGTGGGATATAATGGAGCACCGCAGGGTGATTATGAACACACCCGAGGAGATGTACAGCCTGCTGGCGCTGATCGGCGCGAAGTCCAGGTATGTTATAAAGAGGGTGTTCCCGAAGGAGGGGCACAGCATAGACAGCTCCGAGCCTGTGGCGGTGGTGAGCACCGAGAAGCTGTACCAGATTGCGGGGGAGTACGTGGGCAAGGACGACCCCGTGGCTCTGGTGAGGGCGCAGTCGGGGCTGCCGGCGCTGGGTGAGGTGCTTGAGCCCTTTGCCTTCCCGCACCTGGTGAGCGGATGGATGAGGGGCTCGCACAACGGTCCTGTGATGCCCGTGAGTTTCTCCTCAGCCAGGTGCACCCGCTTTGACGGTCCGCCCAGGGTGGTGGCGGCTGGCTTCCAGATATGCAACGGCAAGCTTGTTGGTCCTGTGGACCTGTTTGACGACCCCGGCTTTGACTACACCAGAAAGAAGGCGCAGGAGATAGCAGAGTACATGCGCAGGCACGGTCCCTTTGAGCCGCACCGCCTGCCCCTGGAGGACATGGAGTACACCACGCTGCCGAAGATCATGGATAAGCTGAAGGACAGGTTTGAGAAGGTGGAGTAGCGGCGCCGCTACTCCCTCTGTTTTAAGGCAGGTGAGCGGGGCATGATAGAAACTCCCGTGGTGATGCTGAACGTGAAGGCGTACAGGGAGAGCATGGGTGCAAAGGGGCTGGAGCTCGCCAGGGCGTGCGAGCGGGTGGCTGAGAGCACGGGGGTGAGTATTGCGCTGTGCCCGCAGCAGACGGAGCTGGCGCTCATCAGCAGGGAGGTGAGCATACCCGTGCTTGCCCAGCATGCGGAGGCTTTTGCTCCGGGTGCGCACACCGGCTATGTGGTGCTTGAGGCGGTGAAGGAAGCAGGGGCTGTGGGCACCCTGGTGAACCACAGCGAGCACCGCATGAGGCTGGCTGATATTGAGGAGGTGGTGAGGCGTGCAAAGGAGCTGGGGCTGTGCACGGTGGTGTGCACCAACAACATCGCCACCAGCAGAGCGTGCGCCGCCTTTGAGCCAGAGTTTATAGCGGTTGAGCCTCCGGAGCTCATAGGCACGGGCATACCTGTCTCCAAGGCGGAGCCCGAGGTGGTGCAGAAGAGTGTGGAGGCTGTGAAGGAGCTCAGCCCCTCCACCAGGGTGCTGTGCGGCGCTGGCATAAGCACAGGTGAGGATGTGCGGGCTGCGCTTGAGCTCGGGGCTGAGGGTGTGCTGCTCGCAAGCGGCGTTGTTAAAGCTGCAAACCCGGAGGAGGTGCTTCTCAGCCTGGCAAGAGGTGCGCTGTGAGTGTGGGTGAGCGTGAGCTCCTGAGGCTGGCTAAGCGTTGCATGCGCTGCGGCTTCTGCAGGGCGGAGTGTCCGCTGTTCAGGCTGACGCTCAGCGACGGAAGCACAGCAAGGGGAAAGCTGCAGAGCGTTCTTGCGATGCTGAGGGGGGAGATAGGCAGGAGCAGCAGGGCTATGATGCGTGCCTTTGAGTGCACCACCTGCGGCGCGTGCTCCGCTATGTGCCCCGCTGGGGTCAGGATGGAGGAGTTTCTGGAGCAGGCGAGGCGCAGCTTCCTGCAGGAGCTTGAGCTGCCCGTGCATGAGTGGATGGTGGAGGCTACGCTCAGCACCGGCAACCCCTTTGCTGCGGAGTTTGAGGCTTCGGTGCTGGCTGGAGAGGTTGCCTTCTTCCCGGGCTGCACCTCCCACTTCAGGGCTAAGGAGATTGAGCGCTCCTGCATAAGCCTGCTGAAGCGCTCGGTGCGGCGCCTGAGTGTGCTGCGCTTCTGCTGCGGTGCTCCGCTCATGACCTTCGGAGGGGATGCAGGGGGGTTTGTGGAGAGGAATCTTAGCAAGCTTGAGGGGATTGAGGTGGTTGTCTGCCACTGCCCCACCTGCACTAAGGTGCTGAGGGAGCGCTACCGCGTGCATGCGGTGCACATCTCGCAGGCGCTGCTTGAGTTTGGCGGCGCTGAGCCCCTGAGGAACAGCCTCAGGGCAGCCTACCATGACCCCTGCCATCTCGCAAGAGGCTGCGGTGTGGTTGAGGAGCCCAGGGAGCTGCTCAGCACGGCTGGCGTGGAGCTGGTGGAGCTGGAGCACTCTGGCAGAGCCACACGCTGCTGCGGCGCCGGCGGGGGGCTGCCGGTGAGCTTTCCTGAGCTCAGCGCCGAGCTTGCCAGGAGGAGGTTAGCAGCAGCCAAGGCGAGGGCTGAGGTGCTCCTGACCTTCTGCCCCACGTGCTACCTGCACCTGAGCGGAGCTGCGGGAGAAAGTTTAAGAGTTGTGGATGCAAGTGTTCTACTGGCAGGTGGAGTGCATGAGGTTCGCTGAGAGTATTGATGAGGAGAGGTACGTGCTGGCGAGCTACTACTTAGAGACCAGAATGGAGCTTGAGAAGGCTGCTGAGGCTCTGGCAGCGGAGCAGAGCACGGGCACCTGGGTGAGGGTGGCGTTTGAGAGCGATGAGCTCATTGATAAGTACAGCGCCCGCGTGCTTGAGGTTGAGAAGCTGGGCGAGAGCAACGGGGTCAACAGGGGGAGGCTGAAGCTTGCCTTCCCGCACGGAAACTTCGGCGCATGCCTGCCCATGCTCCTCACCACAACCGCAGGAAACCTGTTTGAGATGGGGGAGTTTCTGAACATAAAGCTGCTTGACCTGGAGTTCCCCAAAAGCTACCTGAAGAGCTTTAAGGGTCCGAAGTTCGGGATTGAGGGGTGCATGAAGGTTCTGGGGATAAAGGACAGACCGATGATAGGCACGATAATAAAGCCCTGCGTGGGGCTGCCTCCGAAGAAGTTTGCAGAGGCGTGCTACTTAGCTGCCAAGGGCGGGGTGGACTTCATAAAGGACGACGAGCTCATCGCAAACCCCGAGTACTCCCCGCTTGAGGAGCGGGTCTCGGCGACAATGGAGATGCTGGACAGGGCGGATGAGGAGAAGGGCGAGAAGACGATGTATGCGGTGAACATCACGGATGAGGTTGACAGGATGATGGAGAACGCTGACATAGCGCTTGAGAATGGTGCGAACTGCCTCATGGTCAACTTCATAACCGCAGGCTTCTCGGCGCTGCGCATGGTGTGCGAGGACCCGAGCGTCAACGTGCCCGTGCACTGCCACCGCGATATGTTCGCCGCCTTTACCAGGAGCGAGGTGCACGGAATCAGCACGGTGGTTGTGAGCAAGCTTGCACGCTTAGCCGGAGGCGACCAGGTGCATGTGGGGGCGATACTGGGCAAGCTGTACGAGAGCATTGAGCAGGTGGTTGAGAACGCGGAGGTGCTGAAGGCTGAGATGGGCGGGCTCAGGCGGGCGCTTCCGGTCTCCTCGGGTGGTCAGCATCCGGGCAAGATTCCAGCGAACCTGAAGCACCTGGGGAAGGAGGTGCTCATCTTAGCTGGCGGCGGAATCCACGCCCACCCAGCGGGTCCTGAAGCGGGAGCGAGGGCGATGCGCCAGGCGCTGGAGGCTGTGCTCTCGGGGGTGAGCCTGCAGGAGTACGCGCAGGAGCATGAGGAGCTGAGACAGGCTATAGAGAAGTGGGGAGTTTATGAGCAGTGAGGTCGGCGAGGTTCTTGCACAGGCGCTGCCGTACATTCAGAGGTTCCACGGCGAGTACGTGGTGATAAAGTACGGCGGACATGCGATGCTTGACGAGCAGGCGAGGCTGTGGACAGTCAGAGACACGGTGCTGCTGCGCTACGTGGGCATGAAGCCCGTGGTGGTGCACGGTGGCGGACCCGAGATTACCAGGGCGATGAAGAAGTTCGGCAAGGAGCCGAAGTTTGTTGCGGGGCTGCGGTACACTGATGAGGAGACGCTGGACATAGCGAAGATGGTGCTGGTGGGGAAGATAAACACCGAGCTGGTGTCGCTGTTCAACGTCTCCGGCGCAAAGGCTGCAGGGCTTTCCGGGAAGGATGGCAGGCTGATTATGGCGAGGAGGAAGGGGGTGAAGGTGGTTGAGTCGGGTGAGGAGAGGGAGGTTGACTAGGGTACGTGGGGGAGATTGAGAGCATCAACCCCGAGCCCATAGAGATACTGTGCGAGCACGGCTACATCCCAGTTGTCTCACCCATAGCTCTTTCAGAGGATGGAGCGAGCCTGAACATCAACGCCGACACGGTTGCGGGGGCGATTGCAGGCGTGCTAAAGGCAAAGAAGCTGGTGATTCTCACCGACGTGCCGGGGGTGCTGCGCAGGCTGGATGACGAGGGTTCGCTGATACGTGAGCTGAAGATTACCCAGATAAAGGACCTGGTCAGGAGGGGGATTGCAAGGGGCTCAATGCTGCCCAAGCTGGAGGCGTGCAAGCATGCATTGCTTTCAGGCACGGAGGGCGCACACATAATAGATGGCAGGGTGAAGCATGCGCTGCTGGTTGAGCTCTTCACCGACTCCGGCATAGGCACCATGATTACGCGCTAATTTCAGCCACCGAAAAACAAAGTTTATACCCGCTGGCAGGGGGATACTCTTTCAAGGTGGTGCCGCATGGGGTTTGATGCCTTTGTCATTGAGGGGAACAGGGTGGTCTACTACAGCAGAAGCGGGCAGCAGGTTTGCTACGAAATCGGTGGGGGAAAGAAGGACAAGCGTTAATCCAGCTCTGCAGGGTCTGTAATGCGCCCGGTTACGGCGCTGGCTGCTACCACGGCGGGGTTTGCAAGGTAAACCTCGCTTTCCGCATGTCCCATCCTTCCGACAAAGTTGCGGTTTGTGCTTGCGATTGCGCGCTCACCTCTGCCCAGCACTCCCATGTACCCACCCAGGCACGCGCCGCAGGTGGGTCCCGAGACAAAAGCGCCCGCGTGCAGGAATGTCTCAACCAAGCCCTCCTCAACCGCCTGCATGTAAACTCTCCTGCTCGCGGGCACCACTATCATCCTCACACTCTCGTGCACCTTCCTGTCACGCAGAATTTCTGCCGCAACCCTGAGGTCCTCTATTCTGCCGTTGGTGCATGAGCCTAAGTAAGCCTGGTCTATTGTTATGTGCGAGAGCTCGCTCGCAGGGCTGGTGTTGCTGGGGAGGAAGGGCTTAGCCACGGTCGGCGGTATCTCTTCTGCGTCGTAGCTGAGCTCCTCAGCGTACTCTGCATCCCTGTCCGGGAAGACCTCCCTGTAGCTCCCCTTCACCCTGCCCCTGAGGTGCTCCCTCACCTTATCATCCGGGGGCATCATGCCCGTCTTCGCTCCCGCCTCCACCGCCATGTTGGTGATGCTCAGCCTGTCGGCAAGGGGGAGGCTCTGGATGGTGCTGCCGTGGAACTCTAAGGCTCTGTAGAGCGCTCCGTCAACGCCTATGTCGCCTATCATGTGGAGCACCACGTCCTTGCCCATAACATACCTGCCCAGCCTGCCGTTAACCTCAACCTTTATGGTCTCGGGCACCCTGAACCAGAGCCTGCCGAGCACCATGGCGCTTGCAGCCTCGGTGGAGCCGACGCCAACGCAGAAGGCACCGAGAGCGCCGCAGGTGCAGGTGTGGGAGTCTGCCCCCACCACCACCCTGCCGGGTGCGGCGAAGCCCTCTTCAAAGAGCACCTGGTGGCATATTCCGCCCCTGCCCACCTCGTAGTAGTACTTTATTCCATGCCTGCGTGCAAACTCACGCATAGCCTTTGCCTGCTCCGCACTGGGGATGTCCTTGTTCGGAACGTAGTGGTCCTGCACCAGCACGGTTATCTCGGGTATGGGCTTTGCGCGCTCCCCGAACTTCTCAAAAGCCTTAATCGCAGGCAGGGCGGTTACGTCGTTGAGCATGACGCAGTCCACTTCCGCCTCAACTATCTCCCCCGGAGAAACCTCACGCTTTCCTGACTTCAACGCGAGTATCTTCTCTGCCATTGTTGCGCCCATGTGAGGGCAGAAAAAAGGTTAACAAAGGAAAGTCTATCTCCTGCGCTTCCTGTAGTAATAGTAGTCTGCCACCACCGCCACGGCTGCGAGAATCACCACCAGCGCTATCAGCACCACCACCCACCTTACCACAGGCTTCGGCAGCTCAAGCTCTGGCTTCTCTGCAGGCACCTCAGCCTCAGGCGACACCTCCTCCTCGGGCGGTGCTGCCTCCTCTGACGGCGGCTTTACCTCCTCCTCAGGGGCATATGGTGGGAGCACTACCTCCGGCTTCTCCTCTGCCACGGGCTTGGGCGCAGTAACCGCCTCCTCCACAGCCGCTATGGCGAAGTAGCTGAATCCTGGGCTCCTGGCGGTGTAGTACACGTACACCGCATCCTCACCCGAAACATCTGTGGGAAGCTCCTGCCAGCCACCGGCGTACCTGTAGAGACGCACCTGCTCCGGGCTGGCGTCCCTCTCCCTGAGCCAGCGCTTGGGCACGCGGAAGGTTATATCCACGTAGTCAACGGCGTTCTCACGTATGCCGGAGTCCACGAAAACGTACGCCAGCACGTGCTTGGCAGGGACAGAAGGCAGGTCCGCCGGCTTCGTAACCGTCTTGCCCTTGATTCTGGCGCCAGCTATCCAGTCCAGAGCCTTGATTTTGAGACCCGCGAAGTATATCGCACCGTCTGCGGATATGTTGAAGGACTCCACCTCACCCGGCTTTATTATCCCCACGTAGACCTTGAAGGTTCCCGGGGGGATGGTTACCGTACCCGTTCCACCGCCGCCGGAGGGTGGTGGTGGCGGAGCACTGACGCTGAAGCTTACCTTGGGAGAGGAGAAGTAGGGCTTTATGCTCTTGCCGGTGTACACGTAGGCTGCGGCGGTGTAGCTGCCTGCATCAAGCTGCGAGGTGTCTATGGTTATGGTGTAGTTCATGACATAGGTGTTGTTGTCACCGTAGCCGTAACCGTAGCTGAAGTTGTAGTAGTTGCCATCGTCGTAGGCGTAGCCGTAGCCCTCACCGTAACCGTAAGGTCCCAGAGAGCCGGCTGGAGTTATGGTTATCCCGCTCCCCGAGATTAACGTGCCGTTAGGATGGAAGTACCAGGTAACGTTCTTGGTACCCGTGAGGTTAAGAGAGAGCTTCTGTATGGGTATGTACTGATCCGGCGAAGTCAGCTCAACGCTGACGTTGAAGCTGATGCTGCCCCCCTTCTGCACAGAGGTCTTGTCCGCGGTTATGCTAACCCTCACGGCACCCGCAGGTACCGAGAGAAATATAAGAGCTACAACTGCCAGCGTCACCAGTGCACTACCAGCCCACCTCATCCTATCGCAACCCCTCTCACCTAAACAGGTTTAATGTGCCGGAAGTAGTATAAAAAGGTTTCGTCATGAAAAAGGGCGATGCGTGCTGTAACCATGCAGATAGTGCACCTTGGATGGGATGAGGAACAGCTTTTTAGCTGTCGCATTGCAAATGAGATAAGTGCATGAAAGCGTTGCGGATGCTCATCACGGGCAAGCCGGGATGCGGGAAGACCACGCTCGCAGCACGCGTTGCCGCAGCCCTGGGCTCACGAGCCGGGGGAATGCTCACC
Source organism: Methanobacteriota archaeon (assembly GCA_013152995.1). GTDB lineage: Archaea > Hydrothermarchaeota > Hydrothermarchaeia > Hydrothermarchaeales > BMS3B > JAADFH01. Next base: position 547 of record JAADFH010000044.1, on the reverse strand, counting down.
TTTGAGCTCCGGGAGTCAGGAAGAAGGGTGGGGTTTGAGGTTGTGGACATAGCCACGGGCAGGCGGGAGGTGCTGGCTCATGTAAGCCTCAGGGAACGCGTTCCAGCGGAGCACCGCCTGGGCAGGTACGGGGTTGATGTGGGCACGCTGGATGAGGTGGGGGTAAGGGCGGTGGAGAGAGCTGTTGAGGAGCGCAGGTTTGTTATCATTGACGAAATCGGACCCATGGAGCTGCTCAGCGAAGCCTTCCAGAGGGCTGTGAGGAGAGCCTTCAGCTCCCCCGCCGGAGTGCTCGCCACGATACACCTGCGCTCTAAGCACCCGCTTGTCAGGGAGCTGAAGAGCAGGGAGGACGTGGTTTTGCATGTTATCAATGAGAGAAACAGAGAGCGGGTGCTGAAGCAGCTCCTGGAGGTGGTGGTGTGAAGAAGGGCAGGATTACCGCATTCAGGCAGAGCAGGAGGGTGGTGCATCCCAACTATGCGGTGGTAAAGCCCTATGAGAACGGGGACTACACCGGCAGGAAGGTGGTGTACGTCACCCCCAC
>JAADFH010000043.1 GCA_013152995.1 Methanobacteriota archaeon | reverse complement strand
TTAGGGAGTACATGACCAGGGGTGTTTACACCGTTGACAGAAGGGCGACGCTGAAGGAGGTGGCGAGGGCAATCGCGAAGTACAGGATTTCCGGGCTTGCGGTGGTTGATGAGGAGGGGGAGATCGTGGGGGTGGTCTCTGATACCGATGTGCTCAAGGCTGTGGCTGAGGGCATGGTGCCGGAGAAGACCAGGGTGGAGGAGGTGATGACGCCTTTTGCGCTGATAATTGAGGAGGATGCAACCCTTGAAGAGGCGGCAAGAATGATGGTGCATGAGAAGGTGCACAGGCTGTTCGTGGTGAAGGAGGAGAAGCCTGAGCACCTGAGCCTCTCAAAGCAGTACCTGCTGCGTCCTGCGGGAGTGCTCACATCCTCGGACATCGTAGCCTACCTGGCGGAGTGATACCATGCTGGATATGAGGGTTGTTGAGTGCCTGAGAAGAAGCATAATAACGGTGGAGAGGGGGATGAGCATCAGGGACGCCGCCAGGGTGATGAAGAACTGCGGAATCTCGGGTGTGCTGGTGGTGGAGGGGTCAAAGCCTGTGGGCGTGCTCTCAGATACGGACCTGGTTAAGGCGCTGTACAGGGGGGTTAGCAGAGATGCAAGGGTGGAGGAGGTGATGAGCAGGAAGTTCTTCTGCGTGGACCCCTCGGCGACGCTGCTGGAGGCTGCAAAGCTCATGGCAGAGTGCGGGGTGAGCAGGCTGTTCGTGGTGCGTGGAGCAAGGGGCGAGACCAAGGTGGAGGAGATGCCGGAGGGCATAATCAGCGTGAGCGATATAATGGCGGCTATTGCGGGTGATTCGTGCGAGGGGTGTTAGCTGAGCTGTCTTGTATTGCGCTCGGCTTTATTAATTCGTGTGAGCTAAAGCTGTGAAGATCATAGTTTCGGTGCCAACCTCACCGCAGGCTTGACTGCGCAAGCCTGCTGCTAAGCAAGCTTTATGCCTGCCGCGGGGAAGATACAGCCATGCTTCCGGCGGCGCTCCGCGTTGACATTGACACCCTCGGCGATATTCTGGCGCTTGAGCCTCTGCTTGAGCTGCTTGAGAGGCTTGAGGTGAGGGCGAGCTTCTTCGTTGCCATGGGTCCCGACAGGTGCGGCAGAAACCTGCGTAACTACCTTCACCAGCCCTGGAAGCTCCTGAACAGGGAGCTCTGGAGGAGCCACCGGCTGAGCCATCTGCTCAGAAGCATGCTCGTGGCGGAGCACATGGAGGAGCATGCCGAAAGCCTGCACGTGCTCAGGGAGCTCGGACACGAGGCTGGGCTGCACGGCTACGACCACTACACCTGGATGCGGAGGGCGGAGAAGATGAGCCTCCAGGAGGCTGCGCAGACAATAAGCCTGGGGGTTGCAGCCTTCAGGCAGGTCTTCGGGCATGAGCCGGGAAGCTTCGCCTCCCCTGGCTTCAGAACCAGCAGGAGCTGCCTGCAGGCGCTTGACAGCTTCGGGTTCAGCTATGCCAGCGACTTCACCGGCTACAGAGCCTTCTATCCGAAGTTCGGCGACTGGCGGGCGGAGACGCTGCAGGTGCCCGTGTGCATGCTCTCACCCTGCGAGCTAAGCAGCAGCGACAGAGCCGTGCTTCAGGAGCTGGAGAGGCAGCTTGAGAGGGCAGAGAGCCACTTCTGCTTCTACATCCACCCCTCCCGTGAGGTGCACCGCCTGAAGCTGGTGGAGCGCATGCTGAGGCGCATTGAAAGCTACGGCGCAGAGCTGCTCACCCTGGCTGAGATTGCAGAGAGGCTCAAAGCTACTTCAGCCGTTCAAGAATTATAGCCGGGCGTATGTGGGTTATCCCGTCTATTCTGCCCATTCTCCTGGAAATCAGCTCCGAGAGCTCCCTGCCGTCCCTTGCCCAGACCTCGGCGAGAATCATGTGGTCACCCGTGGAGGTTGCCAGCCACTTAACCTCCCTGAACTTCATCAGCTCCTCTGCAACCTCCAGAAACCTGTCGGGGGTGGTGTTTATTCCGAGCATTGCGACGGTTGAGAAGCCCATCTTCGCCGGCTCAACCACGGCGGTGTAGCCTGCTATAACCCCCCGCTCTTCTAAGCTCTTTATCCTGCGCCTCACCGTTGCCTCGCTCACTCCAACACGCCTGGCTATCTCAGTGTAGGGTGTTCTGGCATCTGCACGCAGAATATCTATTATCTGTAGGTCAATTTCGTCAATGTTCATTACTACATTCGTAGCATAGCTAACGAATGTCAGAATATATGCGACGAAAAGTATATATACCACCTGCGCGAACTTCAGAAGTGAGGTGTTGATATGGCAGACTGGAAGTGTTCAAACTGCGGGTTTGTGAAGAGCACCCGGTGCAAGCCCAGGAAGTGCCCCGAGTGCGGGCAGAGTGGAACCTTTGAGAAGGCGTGAGGTGATGGAAGTGAGCGAGACCATGAAGAACCTTGCCGAGGCTTTCGCAGGAGAGAGCCAGGCAAACCGCAGGTACATAGCCTTTGCAAAGCGTGCTGAGGAAGAGGGATTCCCCAACGTGGCGAAGCTCTTCAGGGCTGCAGCGGAGAGCGAGACGGTGCATGCCCTCAACCACCTGAAGGTTATGGGCGGCGTTGGCAGCACCGCCGAGAACCTCAGGAAGGCTAAGGAGGGCGAGGACTACGAGAGGACGCAGATGTACCCGGAGTTCATAAAGAAGGCTGAGGAGGAGGGCATGCCCGAGGCGGTTACCAGCTTCAGGTGGGCTTCAAAGGCTGAGGAGGCACACTCAGAGCTCTACCAGCAGGCGATTGAGGCTGTGGAGAGTGGCAGAGACGCTGACATAGACGCGCTGCACGTGTGCCAGAGGTGCGGCTATACAGTTGCGGGTGAGCCACCAGAGCGGTGCCCCGTGTGCGGAGCTTCAGGTGCCTTCCGCGAGATTGAGTAGGGGCACCTCCTCTCTTTTTGAGTTAAGATTATTTAGGTGTTTGCACACACTTACTAAGGGGGTGTTAGAAGTGAGAAAAATGACTGAGGAGAGTCTCAAAAACGCCTTCGCGGGCGAAAGTCAGGCACACATGAAGTACCTGATATTTGCGGAGAAGGCTGAGAAGGAGGGCTTCAAGAACATCGCAAGGCTCTTCAGAGCCATCGCCTATGCGGAGCAGGTGCATGCAGCTAACCACTTCAGGGCTCTTGGCATGCTCGGGGATAGCACTGCAAACCTTGAGGCTGCCATAGAGGGCGAGACCTTTGAGGTGGAGGAGATGTATCCCGCGTACAACGCAATAGCCGAGCTCCAGGGCGAGGAAAAAGCGAAGAGGAGCATACGTTATGCGATAGAGGCTGAGAAGATACACGCTGAGCTCTATGCTCAGGCTAAGGAGGCTGCAGAGGCTGGCAGAGATGTGGAGATAGAGAAGGTGAGCATCTGCTCCGTGTGCGGGCACACCGTCACCGGCGAGCCGCCGGAGCGGTGTCCGATATGCAACGCACCCGCGAGCAGGTTTGAGGTGTTTTAGGAGGGTGAGAAATGGCGGAGTTTTCCCTGAAGGGGGTGAACAGAGTCAGGGACCCTGAGAACCTCACTGACATGGAGAAGAAGCACCTGCCCGTGATACACCTGCCAGAGCAGGTGAAGGCGGGCGAGCCTTTCAGTGTGAGTGTGGCGGTGGGTGAGCTGCTGAAGCATCCCAACGAGCTCAGCCACTTCATAAACTGGATTGCCCTCTACGACGCCGAGTACACCTTCCTGGGCATGGTTACCCTGCCACCGGTGGTTGCCCAGCCCAGGGTGAGCTTCACCCTCACCCTGGAGGAGCCCACCACGCTCAGAGCCTACGCCTTCTGCAACCTTCATGGACTCTGGGAGGGGCAGAAGCAGGTGGAGTTCAGGTGAGGGTATGAAGGCGAAGCAGATAAAGCCCGGGATATACTGGGTGGGTGCCATAGACTGGAACGTCAGGGACTTCCACGGATACCAGACTCCCAGAGGCACAACCTACAACAACTTCCTCATAATGGACAGGAAGATAACGCTGGTGGACACCGTCAAGCACGACTTCGCCGATGTGATGTTTGAGCGCATCCGCTGCCTTACAAACCCCGAGAAAATTCAGGTGGCGGTGTGCAACCACATTGAGATGGACCATGCGGGTTCCTGGGACAAAGTTATGAGCGTTGCAAAAAACGCCACCCTGTACTGCACGGAGCGTGCAAAGGAGGGGCTTGAGAGGCACTTTGATACCACCAGCTGGGACATTCAGGTGGTCGGCACGGGAGACAGGATAAAGCTGGGGGACAAGACCCTGCTCTTCATTGAAACGCCCATGCTGCACTGGCCGGATAGCATGATGACCTACGTGGAGGAGGACAGGCTGCTGATTTCTCAGGATGCCTTCGGGCAGCACTATGCTCAGGCGGTGCTCTTTGATGACTTAGTGCCGGAGGGTGTGCTGGAGGATGCGGTGATAGACTACTACGCCAACATACTCATGCCCTTCGGCAGGCTGATAAAGGCAAAGATTGCCGAGCTCCAGAAGCTCGGGCTGGAGATAGACATGATTGCCCCCGACCACGGTGTGATATGGAGGAAGAACCCGGAGAAGGTTATCAGGATGTACCTGGAGATGGCGCAGGGCAGGGCTGAGGAGGGCGTGGTCATAGTTTACGACACCATGTGGCACTCCACGGAGCGCATGTGCAGGGCTGTGCTGGATGGCATCTTAGAGGAGGGCATGTACGCCGAGGTTATAAAGCTCAGGGATACGCCCATGAGCGTGGCTATAAAGCAGTTCTGGAAGTACCGCGGGCTGCTGGTGGGCACACCCACGCTGAACAACCTGATGTTTCCAACTGTTGCGGAGTTCCTGCAGCACCTCCGCGGTCTCAGACCCTACGCCAGAATTGCGGGCGCCTTTGGCAGCTACGGCTGGGGAGGCGGAGGGGTGAGAGAGGCGCTGAGCATCCTGAAGAGCATGAAGCTGGAGGTGGTTGAGCCGGGGTATGAGGTGAAGTACCGCCCGGGTGAGGAGGACTACCAGCAGGGCTATGAGTTCGGCAGGAGGTTTGCACAGAAGGTCAGGGAGTACCACAGGAGGGTTGAGAAGGAGGTGGTATCATAGCCAAGTACAGGTGCACGGTCTGCGGGTATGTGT
>JAADFH010000042.1 GCA_013152995.1 Methanobacteriota archaeon | reverse complement strand
TTCCGAAAGATAACCTTTATTATCTACGGATTAGAAACTCAGGCATCTGATGATGCGTCTCAAAGCCAGGGACCTGGACAGGTGTGTGGGGTGTCAGCTCTGCATGTACGCCTGCTCCAGGCGGCAGGGCAGGATAGGCACGGAGTACTCCGGGATACTTGCGGTTAGCTTGTCCGGCTTTGAGAGGGGTGCAACGGTTATATTCTGCAGAGCCTGCGAGCGCCCGCCTTGCTCTGAGGTCTGCCCCACGGGGGCGCTCACCCCCAGGAAGGGGGGCGGCGTGAGGTATGCAGAGAAGAAGTGCATGGGCTGCGGGAACTGTGTTGAAGCCTGCACCCTGGGTGCGGTTTTCAGGCGCAGGGACGGCAAGGTCTCGGTGTGTGTGCACTGCGGCTACTGCGCACCCTTCTGCGCTCATGGTGTGCTTGAGTATTCGGAGGCGGAAGCATGAGGCGCAGCGTGCTCTTCATCAACCTCTCGGAGTACGAGCACTGGTGCGAGGAGCTGGAGGTTGAGGAGTGGCTCGGGGGAGCTGGCGCGGGGATAAAGCTGCTGCGCGAGCACGTACCAAGCAGCGCCGACCCGCTCGGCGAGGATAATGCTGTAATCCTCTCAACAGGTCTCTTCACTCCCGCATACCCCATGGCTTCAAAGTGTGTGGGCATGTTCAGGAGCCCGCTCACAGGCATGATGGGCGAGAGCCATGCAGGCGGGAGGGTGGCAACCTCCATAGCCAACGCCGGCTACCTGGCGGTGGTGGTGCTCGGCAGGGCTGAGGAGCCGGTGTACGTGGTGGTAAATAACGACAGGGTGCACTTCCGTGATGCCAGGGCGATATGGAATGTGAGGGACTCCATAGTTGTGGGCAGGATAATCGCCAAGCGTGAGGGCGGTGCAGGGGTGAGGAGCGTCCTCAGGATAGGTGCAGCAGGCTCCAACCTGGTCAGGTACGCCTGCGTGAATACCGAGACCTACAGGCACTTCGGCAGGCTCGGCATGGGTGCGGTTTTCGGAAGCAAGCGCCTCAAGGCGCTGGTTATCTCCGGCAGGGGCGCCTTCAAGCCCGAGAGGCTGAGCTGCTACCGCAGGATTTACAGGGAGATATTCAGCAGGATAACCTCCTGGAAGGAGGCGAAGAAGTACTACACCCTGGGCACGGCAGCGAACGTGCAGCCCCTGAATGAGATACGTGCGCTCCCATCCATGAACCTGAAGCGCACCAGCTTCAGCGGCGCCAGCGGGATAAGCGGCGAGGCTTTTGCGGAGCGCGTGCTGGGCAGGAGGGTGGCATGCTCCCATTGCCCTGTTGCGTGCATCCACATAGGAGCCCTCAGGGTGCCCTACGGGGATGAGCCCTACTTCTACAAGACGCTCATGGTGGGCTATGACTACGAGCTCATCTACAGCCTGGGCTCAATGCTCGGGATAGGCAGCGCCGAGGATGTGCTCAGGCTCATAAACCAGGTGGAGAGGCTGGGGATGGATGCGATAAGCGCCGGCGTAGCCCTCGCCTGGGCTACGGAGGCTCTGGAGAGGGGGCTGGTGAGCAGGCGTGAGACCATAGAGGAGCTCAGGTTCGGCAGGGTGGAGGGCTACCTCAGAGCCATTGAGCACATCGCCTCCGGGGCAAACGAGTTCTACCGTGCGCTGGGCATGGGGGTGGAGCATGCATCCAGGGAGTACGGAGGTCAGGAGTTTGCGCTCAGCTTTGGCGGGAATGAGATGCCCGGCTACTGCACGGGCTACGGCGCATACATAGGCTACCTCATAGGCTCCAGGCACAGCCACCTTGATGGCGGCGGCTACGAGCTTGACCAGAAGCTCGCCAAGGAGGGCAGGAGGCTGTCGCCGGAGGAGCTGGTGGATGCGCTGGTGAGCAGGGAGATTGAGAAGCAGCTCCTGAGCACGCTGGTGGTGTGCTTCTTTGCCAGGAGCATCTACACCCCGGCGCTGGTGGCGCAGGCGTTTGACCCGCTCGGGCTGGAGCTCACGCCCGAGGAGCTCATGGAAATCGCCGGGAGAATCTACGCCGAGAAGCAGAGGTACAGGCTGGAGCTGGGCTACTCGCCAGAGAAGCTGAGGGTGCCTGAGAGGGCGGTGGAGCAGGAGGCGCTCGGCGTTAGCCTGAGCAGGGAGTACATTGAGAGGGCGCTGAGCTACTTCGCAGAGAAGTACCTTTAGTCCTCAAGCAGCCTGAGGCAGGAGGCTTTCAGCGAGTACACCACCTCGCCTCCCGGGCGTATGCTCATCTTCTCAACCACATGCCTGGGCACGTCTGCGAGCACCTCAAGGCTTCCGGAGATGTGCAGCCTCAGCATGGCACCCCCCTGGGGTGATATCTCCCTCACCACACCCCTGAGCAGGTTCCTGTGCCTCCTGCTCAGCGGAACGTCGGTGCGGATGAGCATCACATCCTCGGGGCGGATGCCCACGCACACCCTCTCTCCTGCGGGGGCGCTGCCTCTTATGCTGAGCACCACCTCCCCCACCTTAACCCTGCACTCCTCTCCGCCAGCCTCCACCACCTCGCCCTCGTAGATGTTGCACATGCCCGTGAACTCTGCAACGAACCTGGTGCGGGGAGAGTAAACCACCTCCTTCGGCGAGCCCACCTGCTGGAGCCTGCCGCCGCGCAGCACCGCTATCCTGTCGCCCAGGCTGAGAGCCTCGTGCTGCTTGTGGGTGGTGAGTATTATGGTCATCCCCCTCTCCCTCATCTTTGCTATGATTTCGTGCACCCTGCCCTCCATTACAGGGTCAAGGCTGGTGGTGGGCTCGTCCAGCAGCACCAGCTCGGGCTCCAGCACCATAGCCCTGGCGAAGGCAATCCTCTGCGCCTCGCCTCCTGAGAGTGTTCTGGCGTCCCTGTCCTCGTACCCCTGCATGCCCACCAGCTCCAGCGCCTCCTTCACCCTCCTGCGAATCTCCTGCTCAGGCACACGGCGCACCCTCAGCCCGAAGGCTAAGTTGTAGTAGACGCTTCCGGAGAACATCACCGGCTTCTGGAAGACCATGACCATCCTGCGCCTGACCTCAAGCAGTTCCTCACCCGAGAGCTGCAGCAGGTCTCTGCCCCTGAAGAATATTCTCCCCGAGCTGGGATGCTCCAGCAGGTTGATTATGCGCATCAGCGTGGTCTTTCCCGCGCCGCTCGGTCCCAGGAGGGTGAGGAGCTCCCCCTGGCTGAGGCTCAGGCTTATGCCGGAGAGCACCTCCCTCTGCCCGTACCTCTTGCTCACCTGCTCAAGCCTGAGCAGCTCCAATCCTGTACCTCCTGCGCAGGTAGTTGGTGAGCAGGTTCAGCATGAAGGTTATGAGGAGGAGTATCAGCCCGAAGGCTATGGCGTTTGAGATGTCTCCCTTGCTGGTCTCTAAGGGGATGGCGGTTGAAAGAGTCCTGGTTTTTGAGAGCGTCACCACGCCCTGCTCGGTGGCAACGCTGTAGGCTATGTTGCCGCCCACCGTGAGTATTGCACCCACCTCGGCGAACACCCTGCCGGCGCCTGCAAGTATGCCCGTGATTATTCCGAAGGCTGCCTCCCTGAGCACGAGCAGCATCACGTCTCTGCCGCCCGCACCCAGGGTTACGGCGGTCTCGCGTATGCTCAGGGGCACGGAGTTTATGGCGGAGATGCTCACGCTCAGTATTATCGGAAATGCCAGTATGAACTGGGCTATCACCATTATCTCCTTGGTGTATATGAGCTCCAGGAACCCAAGCGGACCCTTGCGCATGAAGAACACGAAGACCACCAGCCCCACCACCACCGGCGGCAGCCCCATGCCGGTGTTTATCAGCGTGAGCAGGAAGCTCTTGAGCGGGAAGTCTCTGAAGCAGAACACCACAGCCAGCGGAAGAGCCGCAAGGGTGGCTAGAATCACGGCGGTGCTGGATACCATGAGCTGAACCTTTGCGGTGCTCATCACGTAGGGGTCAAAAGAAAAAAGGAGGATGAGCGCCCTCTGGATGCCCTCCAGCAGGTACTCCATGCTCTAACCCTTCGGCGGCAGGGTTATGCCTGTGTAGGGCTCACCCTCTTCGTTGTAGAGTCCGTGCACGGTGACGGGCAGGTACTGGTTGTAGTTCTCTCTGTCCACCAGGGCGTCGGGGTAGAAGAGCTGCTCACCGTTCTTCTTGTAGTTTTCAATGAGCTTCTGCCCCTCTGGCGAGGTGAGGAAGCCGATGTAGAGCATCGCAAGCTCATAGTTTCTGTCCGGGTACTTCTTGGGATTCACCGCAATCACAGCGTAGGGGTTGGCAAGCACAGGGTCGCCGCCCTTGACAGGACCTTCCACCATCACCTCCAGGTCAAGCTTGCCCCTGTAGGCTAAGAAGGTGCCCCTGTCGGTCAGGGTGTATGCCTGCTTCTCACTGGCTATGGTCAGGGTCTTGCCCATGCCCTGCCCTGTCTCCTCGTACCACTCTCCACCTGGTGTTACACCGGCGAGCTCCCAGATGGCGAGCTCCTTGGTGTGGGTGCCGGAGTTGTCACCGCGGGACACGAACTTTGCCTTTGCCTCCGCTATCTTCCTGAAGGCTTCGCTCACGTTGCTCATGCCACGCACCCCTGCGGGGTCGCCGGGCGGACCTACCAGGATGAAGTCGTTGTACATTACGTTGCGCCTGTTTATTCCCCAGCCTTCCTCAAGGAACTTGTCCTCCTTGGTTCTGGCGTGCACCAGCACCACGTCAACCTCGCCGTCCTTGCCCATGCGTAGCGCTGCACCTGTGCCGACGGCGTGCACCTCTACCATAACGTTGTACTTCTTCTGGAACTCGGCGTTGAGCACATCCAGCAAGCCCGAGTTGTAGGTGCTGGTGGTTGTCGCAAGCACCAGTGTTGCCGCCTTCTCGGGTGTGGCTGACTCTGAAGAGGTCTCTCCCGCGCTGGCTGGCTCTGAAGCATGCACGCCGCCCTGCTCGCTCCCTGCCCCCTGCCCCGTCTGCTCCACCTGCTGGGTGCATCCGGCTATAACCAGAAGTACAGCCATGCACACCAGTATCAGAACTCTGCGCATCTCCTACTGCACCTCCTGCAAAAGGCGGGATGGTGGAGTATATAAAAGTTGCGGTTGGAGTAAATGAGTGTGCTTACGCTGTGGTGGTGGA
>JAADFH010000041.1 GCA_013152995.1 Methanobacteriota archaeon | reverse complement strand
AAGCTCCTTGGTGTACTTGCTGGAGATGTTGCCCACGTATATGAGTGTACCCACCAGCGCAACAGCCAGCACGACCACTATGACTCCCGCAACTTTGCTCGCCATGAACCTACCTCCTCTACGTTCAAGCTCCATTTAATGTACCCGAAAAAAACTTATATACTTTTTGGTGCATTTTCGGGTGCTGCGGGTTAGTCTTAAAATGGGTAGTGCAGCGCTTCGCACATGCTGCAATCTGAGCGGAGGCTTTCTTTTTGTGCTTCTTGCGTGGAGTGCTGCGTTTTGTGCGGTGGGAATGCTGCCTGCTCAGGTGTACTCTGCTGCCCGCCCGAGGGTTTTTAAGGTTTCCGGGTGCCACCGCTCAGAAGCATTTAAATACGGGTTGTGTCATGAGTTCAAGATATGAGGTCTCCTACCAGGGTTACCATAGCTCTTGATGCATCCAGCGCAGAGCTGTTTGAAAAGCTGAAAAAGGAGACGGGTCTGTCTCAGAGCGAGCTGTTCAGGAAGGCTCTCAGGATATATGCGGAGCACAGGAAGCACAGGCTGGTGGAGAGGGAAAAGCTTGACCTGTACATAGATATGCTTGCCGGGGGAGAGCATGTTATCCTGGATGTTGACCACTGGCAGCAGTTTCTCAGGCTGATAGAGGAGTGTCCTGATCAGGAGAAGTTCTGGGAGGAGCACCGCAGGGTGGCGAGGTCGCATGCGGAGCAGTTCTTTGGCAAGACCAAGTCTGTCAAGGATGTTATACTCCGCCTGGAAGCGTGCAACCTGTTCACCCTGAGCATGCCCTCAGACACCGAGTTCACCCTGGTGTTCGGCTCACCAACGGCAAAGAAGTTTGTCAGGATTTTTCTTGAGGAGGTGCTTGCGGGCATAGGGATGGAGGCTGAGATAAAGGAGGACCTGACCAAGCTGCGGGTCAGGGTCGGCTCCTGAGCTCTGAGTACAGGATGACAGCCAGCACCACCATGAGCACCGAGTTGGTGCAGAGCCATGCCAAGCCAACGCCGCTCAGCCCCAGCACGGGCATGAGCAGGTAGGCGGTGGATATTATGCCCGTCGCCAGGAAGGCGTTCACCCCTACAACCCTGCTGACTCTCTTCTGCACGTTCCGCAGGGCGATGTAGGTGCGTATGAGCACCATGGGTATGCTGGAGAGGGCGAGCAGGCGGAGAAGTGTGCCCGCCTCTGCGGTGTAGCTGCTGCCGAAGAGCATGAGCAGGTAGTCTGCCAGAAGCACCACCGCCAGAGCTCCGGGCAGGGTGATGGCGAACATGAAGCGCAGCGCCTTCATAACCTTCTCGCCAGTTCTGCGCACGTCTGCAGAGGCTTCGGCGAGCAGGGAGTAGGAGGTGCCGATGGGAACCATGTAGAGCAGGTTGGTTATCATCCAGGAAACGTAGAAGTAGGCTGCCATCTCCGGAGAGAGGCGGTTGGTTATGAGCACGGGCATCACTAAGCTTGGAGCGGCGCTCAGCACACCTGAGAGGTGGTTGCCCGCGGAGAAGCGCACCATCTCGCTCATTATGCGCGTGTCCATGGCGGGGCGCAGGGTGTAGCCCCTCACCACCCTGGGCATGAACACCAGAAGAGCCACAAGCAGCATCAGCGTGGTTGCCACACCCCAGCCGGCGAATATGCCTCCAGCCCCTAAGGGGATGAGGAAGATGGGTATGGGTATCTTGAGGGTGTTGGCGAGCACGTTCTTGAGCAGCACGTACTTGGCGAGACGCCCCGCGATGAATGCCCCCTCTATGAGCAGCGAGACGCTGAAGCTTACTGCGAAGATGAGAAAGCCCGCGCTGACTGAGGGGCTTTCAAGCACCTGGGCGAGCGCAGGCGAGATTGCATGGCGCAGCAGCAGGAAGAGCAGCGCAAGCAGTGCCGAGATCACAGCAACCACGGTGATGCAGGTGTTGAGCATTCTTGCAGCGCTGGTGGAGCCGGGCATGAACCTCATGAGCCCTATCCTGAACCCGGTGCCGCTGAGTATGCCCAGCATGACCATGGCTGAAATCAGCGTTGAGGCTATGCCCACATCCGCAGGAGCATAAAGTCTGGCGGCAATGAACCAGAAGAAGAAGCCGAGCGCAGCGCTCAGGACGTTGTTCATTATTATGTGCAGGGAGTTCATGTAGAGAGAGTCTCTCGCCAGTGCTGTGCCTTTTCTGAGCAGCCTGCCTATCCTCAACATGCCTCTCAACCATCCGCTTCACACATATTAATCCTTAACCCTTAAATACCCGGATGCCAGAGGGGTAGCTCACAGGAGTGTGGTAGCATCTCTGACGCCTGGCAGGAGCTGAGGGAGCTGGTGAAGAGGAAGGAGTGGGGTGCGCTGGAGAGCGCATGCTCCAGGATGCACCCGCATGAGCTGGCTGAGTTCGTGCGCTCCCTGAGCTCCGAGGAGAGGGGGGAGGTGCTCACCAGGCTGCCGAAGCGGGTGGTGGCGGCGCTCCTGCCGGAGCTGCCGGATGAGCTTCAGACGGAGCTGCTTGAGCTGCTGCCTCCGAGAGCGGCGGCTGAGCTGCTGGCGGAGCTGCCTCCTGATGAGCGCACGGACGTGCTCGCGCTGCTGGATGCGAGCGTGAGGAGGGAGGTCATGGGCTACCTCCCGCCGGAGGTGCGCAGAGAGGCTCAGGCGCTGCTGCGCCATCCCGGAGATACCGCGGGCGGGCTGATGACCACCAGCGTGCTCGCCCTGCGCGGGAGCACAACGGTGGAGGATGCTATTGACTTCATACGCAGGCACGCAGGCGAGTATGAGACCATCTACTACCTCTACGTGGTGGATGATGAGGGCAGGCTGAAGGGTGTGCTTTCCCTCAGAGACCTTGTGCTTGCCCCCGCTGGCAAGCGCTTAGAGGAGGTGATGAATCCCAGGGTGGTGGCGGTGCCCCAGGGGATGGACCAGGAGGAGGTGGCGAAGATAGTGGCAGACTACGACTTAGCTGCGGTGCCTGTGGTGGATGATGAGGGCAGGCTGCTTGGCATAGTGACGGTTGATGACGTGGTTGATGTCATAGAGGAGGAGCTTTCGGAGGACATTGCCCAGCTCGCGGGCACGGGGGTGGGGGTGGACAGGCTGGTTGATGCGCCGCCCATGCAGGTGGTCAGGGCGAGGCTGCCCTGGCTGATTGTCGCCCTGATTGGCGATGGGCTGGTGGGCGCAAGCATCCTGAAGAGGTTTGAGGAGACCCTCGCCTCGGCGGTGGTGCTGTCGCTCTTCGTGCCTGTGATTATGACCATGGGGGGCAATGTGGGGCTGCAGACCTCCACCATATTCATCAGGGGTCTTGCCACCAAGGAAATCAAGCACAAGCTCGCTTACCTGCTGAGGGAGGTTAGGATAGGCGTTACAATGGCGCTCCTCGCCGGAGCTGGAGTGGCGCTGCTGGGCTGGATGATAGCTGGCAAGCCAGCGATAGGCGTGGTGGTGGGGGTGGCGATGTTCTGCGCCATGACGCTGGCGAGCATAATGGGCGTGGCTGTACCATGGTTTTTTCAGAAGCTGAGGATTGACCCGGCGATAGCGAGCGGTCCGCTGATGACCACCACCCAGGACATACTGGGGCTGCTGGTGTACTTCACCCTGGCGAGCATGATGCTGCGCTGGATTATCTGAGCAGTTTTGAGCCGAGGAGGAGGCTTGCCTCGTACAGGAGAATCAGCACTAAGGTGACCAGCAGCGCCGGCACCAGCGGGGGTGAGGGGGCGGTGAGCAGGGCGAGCACGAAGAATATGGAGTAGATGTACCTGCGGAGGCTTCTCAGCTTCTCCAGGCTGACAAGCCTGCCGGCGAGGAGGAATGCCACAACCACGGGAGTCTGGAACACTAAGCTGGTTACCGCTATGATGAAGACCGCAAAGTAAACCACGCTGCTGACGGAGAGCATGGGCACCGCCCAGGGCTCGGTGTAGCTCACCAGAAAGCTCGCCGCCGCTGGCAGCAGGAGGGTTACGCTCACAACTATGCCTGCGCTGAAGAGCAGGTAGGAGATGGGCACCACCCTGAGGAAGATGCGCTTCTCCTCGGGATATAACCCTGGCTCAATGAATCTGAAGAGCTGGTGCAGTACCAGGGGGGTGGAGAGGTACAGGCTTACCAGCACAACCACCAGAAACCAGGCGTAGAGGTACTCGGTGGGGGTTTTTGCTATAACTTCGGTGCCCTCGGGCAGGACCGCGGTGGTGAGGAGGTTTATTATCCTGCCTCCTAAGAGAACGCCCACCAGCAGGGCTACTGCACCAGTGCCGGCGAGGCTGATGAGCACCCTCTGCCTGAGTTCGCTGAGGTGTTCTTCAAGGCTCTGCTCCTGCATGCTATGCTAAAGCACACGCACCGTAAGAAAAAGGTTTTGCGCGTTAGGTATTCTCAAGTCTGTGATGCTGCGGAGCTTCATAAAGCGGAAGGATGTGAAGGAGCTGCTGAAGGAGCTGGACTCACCGCTGTTTGAGGGTGCGCTCAGCCCCTCTGACAGGGTGGAGAGGGTGAGGATTGACCAGAGCACCGAAGCCTTCCTGGTGGAGGGCTCGCCGGTGGTGTTCAGGGTGCGCGGCTACTACCTGCCAGCGCTGCGGTGGCTGGTGAGGCGGGAGGTGCGCAGGTGCTATGTGGTTGTGGATGAGGGTGCTGCGGAGAGGATTCTAAGGGGTGCGCATGTGATGCGCCCGGGTGTGGTGGAGTACGACCCGGAGATTGAGGCGTTTAAACCAGTGGCGGTGCTCATGGAGAGGAGCAGGCGTGCGATTGCGGTGGGGGTGAGCGAGTGGAGCGGTGCGGAGTACGCGGAGCGCACGAAGGGGAGGTGTGTGCTGAACCTTCACTATGCGGGTGATTCTCTGTGGAGGCTGGAGCTCTGAGGAGAGGAGCAGCGCTCCTCCTGGCTGCGGCTTACGTGCTGCTGGTTGCGAGAGCGAGCATGCTGTGGTTGCTGGAGAACAGCGCCCTGAAGCCCCTGGGGTACACCTGGCTGAGGTACATGAGGAACGAGCTCATGGCTGCTCTGGCTGCGGCTGTGCTGGCGTTCCTGATTCTGCGGCACCTGGAGGCTGGAGGTGAGGCGGTGCTCTGCGCGGTAGTGCCGGTGAATGAGCTGCGCAGGGCGAAGAGCAGGTTAGCAGGGATGCTGTCGCCGCAGGAGCGGGAGAGGCTGGTGCTCGCGATGCTTGAGGATGTGCTGTCTGCACTGCGCAACTCGGGTGTTCTGCCGGTGCTGGTGAGTCCTGAAGACCTGCGCGGGCGCGTGGAGGGGGAGTTTGAGATGCTGGTTGAGAGGCAGAGCGGCGGACTCAGGCAGGCGGTGAGGCTGGGGAATGAGCATGCGGTTGAGCTGGGAGCAAAGGCAACGCTCTTCCTGCCGGCGGATGTGCCCCTGCTCAGAAGGAGGCATGTGAGGGAGATGCTGAGGATGGGCAGGAGGTACAGGGTGGTGGTGGCGCCGTCGCTGAAGGGCGGGATTTCCGCGCTGCTGCGCTCGCCTCCGGAGGTGATTCCCGAGGTTTTTTCTGACAGGACCTTTGCCGAGGTTCGCAGGGTTGCTGCGGAGCTGGGTGTGGAGCTCGGGGTGTATGACTCCTTCTACCTTGCGCTGGATATTGATACCCCCGAGGATGTGCGGGAGTTCATGTACCACGGCGAGGGTACCAGGACCTACAGGGTGCTGGCGGAGATGGTGGGGGATTATGAAATCGTGGCAAGACGTTAAAGTAGAGGATTTTAAACATGAAGTGCTTCTACTGCTCCAATGAGGCAGCGGGGCTTATTACTGAGTTCAGGCTGACCCTGTGCCCCAAGCACATGCGCAGGTTCAGACGGTTTCTCAGAGCCAAGCGGGAGGCTGAGGTGGAGCTGGTTGAGGATATGCGGGTTATTGAGAGGCTGGTGAAGCTTAACCCCAGGCTGATCTCATGCCCGGGCTGCGGAAGCAGCATTGAAATCCACCACTGGGAGAGACGGGGCAGAAAGAACGTGCCTGTTTTTAAGTGCAGAAGCTGCGGATTCATGGGGTAGGGCGCGGTAGGTTATGTTTGAGCTTCCCACTCCAGAGGAGTTGAGAAAGTACCGCAAGCGTCTCGGCTTGACGCAGACGCAGCTTGCAAAGAAGGCGGGGGTGAGCCAGTCGCTGATTGCAAGAATTGAGGCGGGGGATATTGACCCGAGGCTGTCAACCCTCAGGAAGATTGTGAATGCGCTCAAGGAGGCGGATTCGTCCTCGGTGATTCCTGTGGGCAGGGTGATGAAGTCGCCAGTGATTCACGTGTCGCAGAGGGATACGGTGGGGGAGGCGTCAAGGCTGATGGAGAAGTACGGGATTTCGCAGCTGCCGGTGCTGGAGGATGGTGTGCAGGTGGGGAGCATAACCGAGGACCAGGTGCTAAAGGCGATGGATTTTGATGACCCCTCCAAGACCAGGGTGCAGAAGGTGGGGGAGGTGATGGGCGAGGGCTTCCCGACGGTGAGCGGGGATGTGGATGTGAGGGCGGTGTCAAAGCTGATTGAGACCCACAGGGCTGTGCTGGTGGTGGAGAAGGGCAAGGTGAGGGGGATTGTAACGAAGGCTGACCTGCTCAAGCTGGTGGGACAGAAAAAATAGCGCTGTAGCGGCTTGCAACCAGCTCGCTGAGGGTTTTTTTCTCTGACCGTGCGAGCTTTTTGAGCACCTTCATGGTGCCGCTTGAGTACTGGATTGCCCGCTTGCGCTGCTGCGCTTCTGGAATGCCGAGCCGCTGGGCGAGCCTGCGGATGAGGTGCTTGCGAACGCCATGCTTCAGCTTGAGGCGGGCTGGAAGGGAGAGGGCGAGCTCTGCTACCCGGCGGTCGGTGTAGGGGTGGAGGAGCTCTATTCCAGCGCTCATTGCAGCTTTGTCGTCACGCTCAAGGTTGGTGCGGTGCATGTGCAGGTAGTCCTGCAGCATTGCTCCTCCAGGGTCGGGCGCGCTCAGGTACCTGGCATAGCCGCCGAAGAGCTCGTCGCACCCCTGCCCTGTGAGCAGCACTTTCTCACCTTCTGCGGCGGCTGCACGGCAGGCGAGGTGGATGGGTATGGCTATGCTGAGGGAGAGGGGTGAGGGGTCTTCTGTGGCGTAGAGCACAGGCTCTATGGCATGGTGCACGTCCTCCGGCTGTGCTTCTACGCGGATGTGCTCAAGCCCGAGGTGCTCCACCCGAAGGCTCCAGTCTGCTGAGCCGGGGAGGGAGAGGGTGTACAGCCTTGGCTGGTAGCCGAGGCGGGCGCAGAGGTGGGCGATGATGAGGCTGTCCATTCCTGAGACGAGCACACCGAATTTTTTCACGTGGGCGGCGCGCTTTTCTACCGCACCCGAGAGGGTGTGCAGAAGCTGCTGCAGCGGGTTTTTTATTTCCCGGGTGCTGCACAGCCTGCTGAGCCTGAGGGAGCCGCGGCAGAGGGAGTGGATTTCTGAGGGGCTGAGGCTGCGCCCGTGCTCGCCTGTGCTCCAGAGGGCTTTCTTTTCTGAGGCGAAGCCTCTGCGGGAGATGTACAGAGGCTTGCTGCCTGCGTGGTCTCTGAGGAGCACGGTGTCCCTGCCGTCGGTGACTGCAAGCGCATACTCGCCGTCTATCAGCGGGTAGACGCTGGCAACTGCCTGGAGCAGGCTTCCGCGGAGGTGCTCTTCTATCAGGTGAAGCACGGGCTCAAAGTCGCTTTTTGTGCGCAGGGTGTGGGTTTCAAGGGTTTCCCTGAGCTCTGCGTGGTTGTAAATCTCGCCGTTGCCTGCGCACACTAAGCTGCAGCCGTACAGGGGCTGCGATGCCCTGGAGTGGGTGGCGTGGAGCAGGTGCCCCAGCACTAAGGTTCTGCTGGCAAATACGCCAGCGCCGTCTCTGCCACGGTGGGATATCGCCTCAAGCATGGTGTGGATGCTGAGGCTGTAGCCTCCTGCTATGCCGCACATCGCCCCTTCAACAAATGTTTACCAAGTGAAAGCCCAGTACTCTGCCAGCTCCGGTAGTGTAGCCCGGCCAATCATGCGGGACTCTCGATCCCGCGACTCGGGTTCGAATCCCGACCGGAGCA
>JAADFH010000040.1 GCA_013152995.1 Methanobacteriota archaeon | reverse complement strand
GCTATACCTACAGTCTAAACTGTGCAAAAATGCGCTGAAATCGGTGGTTAACTTACCAGTTTAATAGCAATTAATTATATATATGGTAATGATTTAGGTGGTAGAGTGGTGAAGGACGATATATTCAAACTGCTGGGCAGGAAAGGAGTGATAGAACTCCTGGAGAGTCTTGGCGAGAAGAGGAGGAAGTATAAAGAACTGGAGAGTATCATAGGCAACCCCTCCACCACAGCCAGACGGCTGAAGAGTCTGGAGAAGTTCGGGCTGGTAAACCGTCAGGTGTCGGCAGAGAAGTACCGTCCGGTGTACTACTCACTGACAGAAAAGGGCAGGCACCTGTTATCGGTGATAAGGGAGGTACGCAGCGACTACGAGCCTGAGAACTCTGGCAAGCTATAAATATGAGGACGGCGCTTAGAAAGAACGATGCCTGTAGTGGGTGTCGTCAGGGCTGCCAAGCCTGACGTCAGAGCGGTGCTGGACGTCATAGACTTTGAGCCAGAGGAGTGCGAGGTGCTGGTGCTCAAGCCACACCTGTGCTGCTCCATGCCCCACACCACAGGTGCCACCACCGACCCGGAGATACTCAGACAGGTGCTGTCGCTGTACGAGGGGCTGGCGGGTGAGGTGTACGTGGTGGAGAGCGACGGCTACGCTGGCAGCGCGGACCGTGTAGCGGAGGAGCTGGGGATAGCGCAGCTCTGCGAGCTATACGATGCCACCTGGGTGAACCTCTCAAGGGAGCCGAAGGTGCCTGTGGAGCGGGACTACCTGGTGCTTGAGAATCCCTTCCCGACGCCGAGAACACTGCTCAAGGCTGACATGCTCATCAACCTCCCCAAGATGAAGACCCACAGCGTGCTCACCGTGAGCCTCGGGTTAGCCAACATGCTTCGTGTTATTCCCGGCAGGAAGGAGCGGTACCATCACAGAGCCGCAGAGGCGGTCTGCGACGTGCTGATGATACGCAAGCCCGACCTGACCATAACCGACGGCATAATAGGCATGGAGGGCAGCGGACCCATGCGCGGCACCCCCAAACACTCCCAGGTCATGCTCGCCAGCACGGACGTGGTGGCTAACGACACCGTGGCGTGCAGGGTCATGGGAATCAACCCCGTGCATGTGGAGCACATAATAAAAGCCGGCTACTACGGCTTCGGGGAGTACACCGAGCGCAGGATAACCGTGAGGGGGGAGAGCATAGACAGGGTCAGGAGCAGGTACCTGCTCACCTGAGCTACCTTCTGAAGACTATGCCTGCATACGCAACCACGCTGCTGTGGTCTCCCGTAACCTCGCCGCTGTTGCCGTAGCTCAGCAGCTCAGCTTTTGAAGCCCTGCCCTTGAGCGCCGCAATGGCTGCGGCAATCGCAGCGTGCCCGCAGGAGGTGATGCCCTTCTCCTCAACCCTCCTCAGCAGCTCAGCCTCATCCATCTGCAGGATAGCCTCTATCGCCAGCCTGTCCTTAGCCTCTGCCATCTCAGCGGGCTCATAGTGTGAGAAGTCGCTTGAGGCGAGGACCAAGCAGTCTCCGCAGATCTCAGAGAGACAGGAGCCGAGCTCCCTGAGCATCTCAAGCTCAGCCAGCGCTATTGTAATAGCCACCAGCCTGAACTCACCGTATATGTACTGCAGGAAGGGCAGCTGCACCTCAATGCTGTGCTCCTGCCTGTGAGCGCTCTCGTCCAGGTCCACCACGCTGCACTCCCGCCACAGCCTCTCCACCCGCTCCCTGTCGCACCTCACAACCCCCAGCGGGGTGCGCCAGTCCTCACCGGAGACCGCAATCAGGCTGCCCGCGCCGGTGTGGTTGGGGCTCAGCACCACCACGCACTCCGGCTTAGCCTGCTCCCCCAGCAGTCTGTAAACATGAGCGGCGTAGTAGCCAGAGTACACGTAGCCAGCATGCGGAACCACAGCGCCCAGCACATCCCGCTCTCCGCCCGCCTTCCCGGGGAGTTCTCCAGGACCGGGGGGCTGCACAAAGCACCTCTCAATCTGCCTGATGAGCTCCCTCCTTTCCGCGGGGTAGAAGAGCCCCGCAACGGCTGGCTCCCTCATAATGCCTGCTGTTTCACCCCCTGGTGATAAACCTTTCCCCCGCACCACCAGCACGCGGAGGGCTTGCAGGGGCATAACGCCCCTGTAAACACCACCATACACCCCCGTAAACTAAAATGTTATCTGTGGGTAATTCTACATATTATTTACGCCCAGGGATTACAAAGGCTACTTTACCACAATCCCTGGGTCTCCTCCCCTCCTCTCCCCGCTACGTACCACTTTTGAGTACGGCTCTGATTCTGTCAGTGCTCGCGTGCCTGAGCTTCTTGAGCCTGGCTTTCCTCCCGTCCTCCATCAGCTCAACCTGCACGCTCACCCCCTGCCGCCTCAGGAACTCAAGAAGCTGCAGCAGCTCATCCTCACTCCTGAACTCCAGCTCGTAGCTCTCGCCCAGCACCTCCCCCTTCTCCACCCTTCTGATACTCTCCACCATGGGCAGAAGTATGCTTTTGCCAAGCTCGCTGGCAGCCCTCTCCAGCTCCTCACCGCTCAGCCCCCTCTCAACCGCTATGTACGCCTCCCTGAGGATTCTGGAAAAGAAGAAGTCCCTGCCGTAGTCGTAGGGGTAGGCGAAGGCATGCCTCAGGTCGCTGAGGTTTGTGGCGGAGGGGGTGTACTTCAGAGGCTCCTCAACCATCTCGTAATCCTTCAGCACCACACCCTCCCTGCCTTCCCGCTCCAGCACCTCCACGAGCTCCAGCACGCGCTCCGCCACCTCATCCTTAGGGAAGACGCCAAGGAGCGGCACGCCAGGAAGCCCGTGCTCAGCCAGCAGCCTCTGCCTCTCGGGCACGCTGAGCGGCTCGTTGGTCTCCCTGTGCCTCACATCAAACACAAAAAACCCGAAGCTCCCCGCCTCCCTGTACCTGTGCACCACGTAGGGGTTTGAGCTGCCCACCACCTCCCCGCACAGCATGTACTCGGGGTTCTCCCCGAGGAAGCTCCTGATGCCCTCGCTCTCCGCCAGCCTGGCGGTGGTGTAGGGGCACACGTGCCCGCCCCTGGTAACCGCCACCGGGGAGCCAGCCACCAGCGCAACCCTGACATTGTAGCCGTTCAGCTTCTCCTCCACCGCAACCCGCTCCGCACCCCAGGCGGCAACAGCAGCACGCAGCACAAGCGCCCTCTTTATCTTCGGGTAGCCTCTCACCACCTCCTCCCCGAAGACCACCGTGCCCCTCTCAACACTCCCCACATCCTTTCTGAACAGCAGCATCTCCATGCCAGAGTAGCTGAACACCTGCACCGAGTGGCGCTTGATAGCCCCCCTGAGCCGCCACTCCGGCATGCCGAGCTTCTCTGATATCAGCGAGAGGTTCATGCCACTAGTCCTATTAGGTCTGTCTTGGTGACTATTCCAGCCAGCTCCTCGCCCCTCACCACGGGCATGCCCGAGAAACCGTGCTCCAGCATCTTTGAGGCAGCCTCACCAACGGTTGCCTGCGGGGGTATGCTGACAACCCTCTGGGTCATGACATCCCCCACGAGAAGGTTTCTCACCCTGCTCACCTGCTTGGCATCCGCGGCGCTTCTGAAGGCGCCAAGCGCCCTGCCCAGCTGCCTCTCAGTGAGAATGCCCACGATTCTGCCAGAATCAACCACCACCAGGCGGGAGATTCCATGGTCAAGCATCAGCCTCCTGGCATGCACCGCCCTCTCCGCAGGCGAAACCGTGTACACCTCCCTGGTCATGACCTGCTCCACCGGCACCTGCGAATCCACCAGTGCCTTCAGCACGTCTGTGGCGGTGAGTATCCCCACCACCTTGGTGCCATTAACCACCGGCAGGCTCTTTATCCTGTGCGCCTTCATCAGCTTCACCGCATCCGCCAGCGACGCCTCTGGCGTGCAGGTGAGCACATCCCTGCTCATCGCCGTTGACACATGCAGGCTGCTGGGCAGCTTCTTTCCATACCTTGAAGAACCCATTACCTTCAGCACGTCCTTATCAGTTATTATTCCTGTGATTTTGCCAGAGTTCACCACAAGCAGCCTTGAAACCCTGTGCCTCTCCATAAGCTCCAGCGCATCCGAGAGCTTCCTGTCCTTATCTATCTTGACAACCTCCCTCGTCATGTAGTCCGCAACCCTCAAGCTCTCAACCTCCAGCCATCGCTCTGATTATGTCCCTCTTGGTCACCACGCCCTTCAGCGCGTTATCGCTGACCACAGGAAGGGAAGAGATACCATGCTCAAGCATTCTCTCCGCGGCGGTGGCGCAGTCCTCTTCCGGCGACGTGGTTATAAGCGGGGTGCTCATAACCTCCCCGGCGGTGATGAGCGAGAGCCTCTTGACATACCTCCTCCTTGCCCTGCCGGCTGGCACATCCTTCCGCACGTACCTCAGCATCGTGCTCTTCACTCCCGATACAGGATCAGAGACCTCCACCAGGCTGAGGTCCCTGGCGGTAACTATGCCCACTGGCGAGGCGCCCTCACATATAACCACCCTGGTGATGCGGTGCTTCTCCATGAGCTCAAGCACGTGCACTAAGGTGTGGTCCGGGTTGGCTGTGATTACCTGGGGTGTCATCACCTCCTCCACCCTGTGCATGCCCTCCATGTTCTCCATGTAGGCTCGCAGCAGGTCTGTGGCGGTGATTATGCCTGCAAGCTCCTCTCCGCGCATCACAGGCAGGGAGGAAATGCCGTGCTCCAGCATCATCGCGGAAGCCTCCTGCACCTCCGCATCTGCATCAACGGTGAGAAGCTCACGGCTCATCACCCGGCTCACCACCTGCTTCGCCGGCGGACGCCTGCGCCAGGGAGCACCGCCATCCGCAAGAAGCTTGGCGATGTCCCTGTGGGTGACTATCCCCACCGGCTTTGACCCCTCCACCACCAGCACCCTTGATATGCGGTTCTTTACCATCAGGTTGCGCACATGCTCCAGGGTGGCGCTTTCCGGCACCGCCACCACAGGCGAGCTCATGTACTCATGCACCTTCAACGGCAACGCCCCCTGCCACAGCCTCAAGTATGTCCCGCTCGGTAAGTATGCCAGCCAGCTCTCCATCCCTGACCACGCACACCGTGCCCCTGCCTGTGCTCTCTATCATCGCCGCCGCCTCGCCCAGGTCG
>JAADFH010000039.1 GCA_013152995.1 Methanobacteriota archaeon | reverse complement strand
TTAGCAAACACTTATATCCCTGTATGCACAACTCAGATAAGGTGATAGCTTGCTGGAGCCCAAGACCGAGATAAGGATGGTGGGGCACATACTGGAGAAGGGAGTGATTTTTGAGCTGGAGAAGGCGCTGCGTGACGTTGACGTGGAAGTGATGCACGTTGAGGTCAGCTTTGCAGCGCTGAAGGCAGGGGTAGAGGAGAAGATGCCATCAATCATGCGCTTTTACCTGGTTGGTCCCGAGGAGGAGCGCGGGAAAGCGCTGGAAATCGTCAGGAATCTCGCAGAGGAGACGGGCTGCAGGATAGAGCACGTGGCAGAGCGCACCTGAGGTGGCTGAACCTTGAAGGCGCTGGTCACGCTTACACCCTCAGAAGCCAAGCGGCTGGTTGCGAAGGCGGTTGCGGCGCATCCCTCTGTGCAGAGGGCGCTCAGGGAGGGTATAGTGGCGATAGGTCTGGGCAGCACCAACGCCTACGTGGCTGAGGAGCTGCTGGGGGAGGAGATTGACAAAGGCAGGTACATGGCTGGCTTCACCGACGCTGCCGGCACCTGCGTGGTGCCCAAGGAGGAGCGCATACCCGAGGTGGTGATAGAGCGGGGTAAGAGGGTTGAAGAGAGCGTGGGCAGCGCGGTGAGGCGCATGGGTGCTGGAGACGTGCTGATAAAGGGTGCCAACGCTCTGGATGCGCAGGGCATCGCCGGTGTAATGCTCGCCAGCGACGTGGGAGGTACAATCGCCGAGGTTTACGGCATAGCCAAGGCGAGGGGTGTGAAGATAATCATCCCGATTACCTTAGAGAAGTTCATCCCGGGCTCAATTGAGGAGCTCTCAAAAGAGGCTGGGATTCAGCTCATCTCCCGCTCCACGGGCATACCCGTTGGCATCTTCCCTGTGGCTGGCGATGTCATAACCGAGCTTGAGGCTTTTCGCATGCTCTACGGTGTTGAGGCGCTCGTGGTAGGTGCTGGAGGCACCGGCGGAGGCGAGGGCTCGGTGACCCTGCTGCTCAGAGGCGCGGAAGAAGATGTGGAGCGCGCCTTCAGGGCTGTGGAGCAGCTCAAGGGCGAGCCGCCCGTGAAGCCTGTGAGAGGCAGGTGCAGCGAGTGCAGCTACTCCCAGTGCCCGCGCTCCCGCAGGTGAGGTTACCTCTCTCCGCCAGCGGCGCCCAGAAGCTTCTCAACCAGTCCCCTGAGCCTTGCCTCAACCTCATCCTGGCTGAGTTCCTCCCACACCTCATCAGCCCTGCTGAAGTCCTCGAGAGCAACCGTGTAGTCAGCACCCTCCAGGAGCTCGCCGATTCGCCTGCTCTCAGGCGTAGCAACGCTGGCGTGCATGTTCTCCGGCGACAGCCTGTTGAACACTCTGGCAATCTTCTCAGCCGCAGCAGCATCTGAGGCGATGAACAGCACCCTGTGGGTTGAGCTGAGCCTCCTGTACAGCTCCACCGCTCCTGGCATGCCATGCTTTATCGCAAACCTGCCCACCTCCACCTCACCGCGGTGCACGAACCTGAGCTTCAGCCTTATGCTCTCCTCCTCAAACTCTATGACGTTGTAGTTGTTGTCAGGCATCAGCACCTTGTAGGAGCTCAGCGTGCCCGCGTGGATTATATGGGTTCTCAGCAGCTTCGTGGAGTAGGGCACATGCCTGTGACCCGCCAGAACCACGCCACCGTGGCAGTGGAGCATCAGGCTCTCCACCACCTCACCCGCATCTATCAGCACGTTCTGGTTCCTGCCCGTGTGCGGCACGGGCACCACGTGGTGGTGAAGCACCAGCATGTTGATGCAGTTCCTCCTGAAAGTTCTCTCCACCCAGCGCCGCTGCTCCTCGCCCACGTAGCCGTCATCAGAATCCGGCAGAGTGGAGTTAACCCCCGCAATCACCAGGTCGTCCAGCCTGGTGGACTTCTTGACCTCGCCGAAGTACAGCCTGAAGTACTTCAGTCCGTCATTTCTGGCATCGTGGTTTCCTGGAATAGCGAAAACCTCTGCCTGAATATCGCCAATAGCCTCGTAAGCCTCTCTGAACTCAGTATGTATGCCCCAGGTAACAATGTCCCCGCTAAGAATAACCAGCTCAGGCTCCATTTCATTTATCTGCCTCACAGCCTCCCTGAACTTCTCAGGTTTGAACTCCTCCCCGAAGTGTGTATCTGAAATCTGCACGATTCTTATCACTCTTGCACCCCCGGCATAGCTGCATGCCTAACACCGCCAAGCTTTTCCGGTGCTACCTTTCAGCACAGGCTCTGGAGCGTGCCAGCAGAAGCAGCGCATTGGCGATTGCCGCAGCCACGCCGCTACCTCCCCGCCTCCCGCGGAGCACTATCGCCGGAATCTCGCTCTCCAGCACCCTCTCCTTGACCTCGGCGGCACCCACAAAGCCAACGCAGGCTGCGATTATGAACCTGGGCTTGCACAGCTCAAGAACCTCCTCAAGGGCGGTTGGAGAGTTGCCGGAAACAAATATGCTGCCGTCTATCTCATCAGCATGCAGTGCAACACTCGCCCTCGCCCTGGTAATCCCCTTAAGCTTTGCATACCTCCTCACATCCTCAGAGGAGATGTAGCACCTCACCTCCCCTCCGAAGCTCCTGAGGATGTGCTTTTTAATCCCGCAGGCAACCATCTCAACATCCGTAACCATGCTGCAGCCGCTCCTTATAGCCTCCACCCCCGCATGCACCGCATTCCTGTGGAAAACCACCTCCTCAGCCAGCTCCGGCTCGGCGGTTGCATGCACCACCCGCTTCACCACCTCCCTCTCCGGCATCCTGTAGGCTGAAAGCATCCGTTCAATCTGCCTCATGCTCTCCAGCTCTATCCTCTCAGCCTCGTTCATTCCCTGCCCAGCCTGATTTCCTCAAAGCCCGTGTAGGGCACCAGCACCTCCGGTATGCGCACGCTTCCATCCTCCTGCTGGTGGTTCTCAAGTATAGCCACCATGGTTCGCTCCGTGGCTATGAGCGTGCTGTTGAGGGTGTGCACATGCCTGGTGGGCTCATCCGGGGAGTCCCTGAACCTTATCCCCGCCCTCCTCGCCTGGTAATCGGTGCAGTTGCTGCAGGACACCACCTCCCTGTACTTCCCCTGCCCCGGAAGCCACACCTCTATGTCGTACTTCTTCGCCGCAACCGTGCCTATGTCTCCCGTGCAGATGTTCACCACCCTGTAGGGTATCTCCAGCCTTCTGTAAACCTCCTCCGCGTTCTCAAGCAGCCGCTCGTGCCAGCTCCAGCTCTCCTCAGGTCTGCAGAACACGAACTGCTCCACCTTCTCAAACTGGTGCACCCTGAAGATTCCCTTTGTGTCCCTGCCGTGCGCGCCAGCCTCCTTCCTGAAGCAGGGGCTTATGCCTGCGTAGAGAAGCGGCAGCTTTGAACCCTCTATAATCTCCCCCATGTGCATCGCAAGTATCGCATGCTCAGAGGTGGGAATCAGGTAGAGGTCCTCCCCCTCAACCTTGTATATCACATCCTCAAAGTCAGCCAGGTCGGTGGCAGCCTCCTCGGCTGCACGCCTGAGCATGTACGGCGGCTGGAGCAGCGTGAAACCCCTCTCCGCCATGAAGTCCAGCCCGAAGGAAATCAGGGCATAGTTCAGCTTCACGAGCTGCCTTTTCAGGTAGTAGAACCTGGAGCCCGCAGCCCTTGCGGCACGCTCGGTATCAAGCAGATCATGCAGAAGCGCAAGCTCTATGTGGTCCCTCGGTCTGGCGCAGGGCTTGGCAGGCTCGCCCCAGGTGCGCACCACCACATTGTCCTCCTCCCCCTCGCCAGCGGGCACAGAGTCGTGGAGCAGGTTGGGCATGCGCATGAGCATGCTCTTAAGTCTTGACTCCTTCTCGGCAACCTCCGCCTGCAGCCTCTTAACCTCCTCCGGCAGCCTCTTTATCTCTGCAATTTTTGCAGACACATCCTCTCCAGCCTTCTTCAGCCTGGAGATCTCCCTGCTGAGCTCGTTGCGCCTTCTCCGCAGCTCGTTGAGCCTGGTCAGCGCGGCTCTCCACTCGGAGTCCAGCGCTATAATCTCGTCAACCATCCTGAGCTTCTCCTCGTCGCCCCTCTTCCTCAGGTTCTGCCTGATGAGCTCGGGATTCTCCCTGAACAGCTTTATATCAAGCACATCTACACCTCCAGCATCTCCGATATCAGCTTCTCGCAGAAGAGCAGGTCCGCCACGGTGGCGAAGAGTGTGTGTAGCTCCGGGTGCTCAACCACGCTCACCACCTCCTCACCCCTGGCTTCGGTTTTGACCTTCAGCTTACCCTTCGCCAGCCTGTTGTCAAGCTCAAGCAGCTCTGCAACCAGCTCCGCATCTGCGCTGCTGCCGTACACGAACACCAGCTCAGCTCTGCTCATGAGCATCCCACTGCCTCCGCAGCTCCGAGGTGAACCTCTCCAGAAACTCCTCCTCGGTGCCCCGCTGTATCTTTGCGCCGGCGGCTATGTCATGCCCGCCGCCCTCGACGCTCTCTGCCGCTGCTAAAATCGCCCTGCCCAGGTTGACCCCGCTCTCCACCAGCTCCTTAGTGGCTCTTGCAGAAACCTTAACCCCTCCGTCCTTGGTGTAGGCGAAGGCGAGCACGGGCTTGAGCTCCGGCAGCGCCCTGGAGCTGAGAAGCATGCCCGCCACCGTGCCTATCACCGAGTCGCTTATGTCCTCGCCAGCGTGCAGCGCGTAGGCTACGCCAGCGTCCCTCACCCTCTCCAGGTTGTCGGTGACCCAGGTGAAGCACCTGCTCAGGTACTCCCTGTGGTTCCTGAGCATGCCCAGGGAGCGCCTGTATATCTCATCCCTGTCCCCCAGGCAGACCGCAAGCGCTATGCCGGTGTGCTCGTACTTGCCGCAGGCGTTCATGAGCGTTGCAAACTCCTTGGCATCCCTGAGGGGTGTGCGCTTCTCCTCGGCGGTGAGCGTTACCACCTCTCCGACGATGCTCTCAGCCACGTGCGGGGGTATGCGGTGCTCTATCATCCGCAGAATCAGCGCCGTGGTGAGCCGCTGCCTCTCCTCCTGGGTGAGGTCAGCCAGCATCACGTACCTGTCGTCCCGCTTTACCGGTATGTCCAGCTCCTTCAGGAACTCTATGCAGGAGCGCTCGTTGCCGCTGAGCCCAGGAAGAAAGGGCTCGGTGGTGTACTCAAGCGCCTTGTAGAGCGGTCTTGTTTGCCTGCCGAACAGCCTGAGGTCCTTCTCAACCCTGAGCACACCAGCCTTTTCCCCCTCGCCTATAATCTCGCGGTTTATCCCAAGGAACACCCCCTGCGAGTCCTGCAGGTCTCCCACCGCGCCCACTATGGCGAGGGCGCTGAGTTCCCTGCAGTCGCAAATCTCCTTGGCGAAGAGGTACGCCATGCCAGCGCCGCTCAGCTCCCTGGCACCGTCTATGCCGTGCAGGTGCGCATTTACGTGGCAGCCCTTGGCGAGCTCCTCCTCCACGGGCTGGTGATGGTCAAGCACCACGCTCACCCTTCTGTGCAGGGCTCGGTTTATCAGGTGCAGCTGCCCCGAGCCCAGGTCGGTGAAAATCACCACCCCCTCACCGCCTGCAAGCCCCTCCAGCACCCCCGAATCAAGCTGTTTGACGCAGCGGGTTATGCAGGGGTAGCCCGCTCTCTGCAGCGCCGAGTGCAGCACGGCAGCGGCGGTTATGCCGTCGGCGTCGTTGTGGCTCACCACCTGCACTGGAGCTCTGCCATGCTCCTCAAGAATCTCCACAGCTTCCCTGAGCCGCTGCCGCAGGGTTTCGGGGATGCGCATTTGCGGGCACGCCTTGCGCTACCTCACAAGCAGCCTCGCCTTCTCCATGGTGTACTCCCAGTCCTGCGGGAGCCTGCCGCGGCGCTTGTAGTACTTTATCAGCCTGCGTATCTTTGCCTCCACAAGCTGGAGCGCCCGCTTCGCCACCATGTCCTTGCGGTGCTCCTTGCGGTGCCTGTCTATGGTGACCGCCCTCCTTATCAGGTTCATCAGGTCCTCGGGTATCTCGGGCGCAACCCCCTTCTCCTCCAGGGTCTTCGTGAGCTTCTTGCCTGTGATGTACCTGCTCAGGGGAATACCGTACTGGTCCCTCAGGATTATGCCTATCCTGCTCGGCGACTCCCCGCGCTTTGCAAGTTTCACAATGATATCCTCAACCTCTTCCTTGCTGAGCTCAACCCACTCAGGCGGAGATGTGCGAAGCGGTCTCGTTGAGCCTGATTTGCCCCTTCTTCTGGTGTGCATCCTTGCCATAACTATCACTTCCCGGGGCACACCCTCGGAGATTCACATCGTAAACTTTTTCAGAAGAGAGGAATTGGCTGTTAGAGCCAGTAACACGGCACGAAATCGCAGAAAAATCATTTTGTAAATAACCTTTAAATGGTTATTTATAGGGGTGTGGTAAGGGTGCTTTTAAAGGAGGTCACGTCATGACAGAGGTAGTTATAGAGAATGTGGTTGCATCAACCTCTCTGGGGCAGAGGTTTGACCTGGGGCAGATAACCCTCAATCTGGATCGTGTTGAGTACGAGCCCGAGCAGTTTCCCGGGCTGGTGTACCACCTCAACGAGCCCAAGGCGGCGGCGCTGATTTTTGGTTCTGGCAAGATAGTGTGCACCGGCGCCAAGAGCATTGAGGAGGCTAAGCTTGCGATAAAGAAGATCGTGGAGAAGATACGGGAGGCGGGGGTTGAGATAAACTCGGAGCCCGAGATTGTCATCCAGAACGTGGTGGCAACCGCCAACCTGAACGCCGAGCTCAACCTGGATGCCATAGCGATTGCGCTGGACAACACCGAGTACGAGCCCGAGCAGTTTCCCGGGCTGGTGTACAGGATGGAGGACCCGAAGGTGGTGCTGCTGCTCTTCGGTTCTGGCAAGATAGTGTGCACCGGCGCCAAGAGCGTGGAGGATGCAAAGAGAGCCACCGAGAACATAAAGAACACCCTCAGGGAGCTGGGGGTACTCTGAAGGGATGCTGAATGTACGACTATGAGCAGCTGCTGGAGAAGGCTTACAATGAGCTTCCTGACAAGGTCAAGGAGCACAGGAGATTTGAGATTCCACAGATCTCAGCAATAATACAGGGCAAGGTAACGGTGGTGCACAACCTGGGCGAGGTGGCAAAGCTCATCAACCGCCCGCCGGAGATGCTGGTTAAGTACCTCTTCAGGGAGCTCGGTACCGCTGGAAGCCTTGAGGGGCAGATGCTGATAATGAAGGGGCAGTTCAGACAGCAGCAGATTCAGGAGAAGTTTGAGGCGTTTCTGGCGCAGTACGTGCTCTGCCCGGAGTGCGGCAGGCCGGATACCAGAATCGTGAAGGAGGACAGGTTCACAATCCTGCGCTGCGAAGCCTGCGGCTCCAGACACCCGCTGGGTGCCATCAGAGCCTCGCCCGCTCAGAAGCGCAGCACCAAACCGGAGGTTGGTGAGGAGATAACCGTGGAGATTACTCACACGGGCAAGCGGGGCGATGGTGTGGCGAGGATGGGCGACTACATCATCTACGTCAGCGGTGCAAGGGAGGGGCAGAAGGTCAGGGCGAAGATTACAGGGGTGCAGGGTACGAGGATATTTGCCACCTCAGTAGAGGTACTGAGGTAGAATGCTCAGAGCGGTGTTCTTTGACATAGACAACACCCTCTACGACAGCACCACCCTCGCCAGAATGGCGAGGCTAAACTCCATAAGAGCCATGATTGACGCGGGGCTTGAGGGTGAGGAGGAGGAGCTGTACGCAAGGCTCCAGCGGGTTATAGCGCGCTTTGGCTCAAACTACCCCAAGCACTACGATGAGCTGCTGAAGGACCTCAGGGTGCCCTGGAGCCCGAAGATAGTGGCTGCTGGAGTGGTAGCCTACGAGCGCACCAAGTTCGGCTACCTCGTGCCTTTTCCTGGAGTAATCCCGACGCTGCTGGAGCTCAAGGCTAAGTACAGGCTGGGGGTTATATCCAACGGGATTGCGGTGAAGCAGTGGGAGAAGCTGATAAATCTGGGGGTGCACCACTTCTTTGAGTGTGTTATAACGAGCGAGGAGGTGGGGTGCGAGAAGCCGGAGGCGGAGATATTTCACACCGCCATGCAGGCGCTTGGCGTGGAGCCGGAGGAGAGTGTGATGGTGGGGGACTGCCCGCGCACCGACGCTGAGGGTGCCAGGAGGGTGGGGATGAAAACTGTGCTCGTGCGCCTGCGAGGAGGAGAGGAGGGACAGGCTCAGGAGGCGGATGCGGTGGTGCATGACTTCAGGGAGCTTCCTGAGACCCTGAGGAGGATTGAGTCAGTGGTATGAGGCAGAAGCTGCTGCTGCATGTGTGCTGTGCACCTGACCTCACGGTACCGTACCTCAGGCTCAGGAGACACTATGAGGTGGTGGCTTTCTTCTACAATCCCAACATACACTACGATGGGGAGTACATGCTGCGCCTGGGTGAGGCGGAGAGGCTGGCAGAGCTCTGGGGGTTTGAGCTCATACGCGGGGAGTACATGCCCCAGGACTGGTTTGCCGCGGTTAGAGGGCTGGAGGATGAGCCGGAGGGCGGGAGAAGGTGCAGGCTGTGCTTCAGGTACAGGCTTGAGCGCACAGCACGAATGGCTTCCGAGCTGGGCTTTGAGTGGTTTGCGACCACGCTCACGATAAGCCCGCACAAGGACGTGAAGGCGGTGAATGAGGCTGGCGAACGGGCTGCGGCAAGCTATGGGGTTAAGTATCTGCGCACGGAGTTCAGGAAGAGGGATGGCTTCAGGGAGAGTGTGAGGATAAGCAGGCTGCTCAGGATGTACAGGCAGAGGTACTGCGGCTGTGTGTTTTCAATGAGGTAGGCGCTACTCAATTATGGTGGTGTTCCAGGGGAGTGTGGGGAACTGCACCACCTGCCCCGGGGTTACCTCGTGCTTCAGCACCACTTTTTCGTCGTTCAGGGCGATGACGGTGGAGTTCCAGGGATAGCCCACGTTCACCGTCTCCCCCACCCTGAACATGAGCTTCAGGGTAACGTTTCCGTCTGATTTTTCTGAAACTTCGGCTTTTATCTGTGTCCCGGGGATGGTTATCACCGCACCTTTCTCGGGCACGCCGAAGAAGGCTGCGTAGGTTGACTCGGGCACCACAATGGTTCTGTTCTTCACCTCCACCCTGGGAAGCTCGTCGTACAAGGGGATGGAGGAGATGAGGTCAGGGTTAACCTCCCCGTAGGCTTCTTCCGGGGGTATGCTGACGCTCTTGGTCTCGTTTACCTTCATGCCTATTACCGCCTTCTCAAATCCAGGTATCAGGCTGCCTGCACCTATGGTGAAGTTCAGCGGAAGGTATTTTCCGCGGTTGAAGGTGTCGGCTTTGGGGATGCTGGCGTTGGTGCCTATCTCTTCTATGCTGGTGTCAAAGACCCTGCCGTCGTCAAGCCAGCCCACGTAGTCAACGCTCACGGTGTCCCCCTTCTCTGCGGGACCTGCTATGCTGCGGTTGTCACGTGTGATGCTGAGAAGGGTTATGTTGAAGTGCAGGGTTTTTCCTGCAAGGGGCGGGTTGGGGTCTATTATGGCGTGGGTGCCGTTGGTGTATATTCTGACGGTGCCAAAGAGGGTGGTGATGGTGGTGTTTTCCACGTTGTGCCTGAGCTTTATGGGCGGCAGCTCGGGCACCTCAAGCTCCTGCTCCTTCTTGCCGTAGGTGCAGCCTGAAAGCAGCATCCCTGCAAGGAGCAGCAGTGCCACCAGAAGG
>JAADFH010000038.1 GCA_013152995.1 Methanobacteriota archaeon | reverse complement strand
CTTTCTATTCCGTGGATAGCTTAGCCTTGCCACTGTTATCACCTCCTCGCCGCTGCCTGCGTCTGAGCTTTTTGAGATCAGCGCGCAGCTCAGGGGTTATGCGCATAAAGTAAATGTTAGCGCTGCGCACGTGGGCTGAGAGCACCTTCACAGGCAAATCGCCGGCTCTGAGCCATTCAATCGCTGCCCTAACAGCGGATGGCTTCCCGCGGATTATAACAGCAGCCACCGCAGCCCCCTGCTCACGCTCAAGCTCACGTAAGGCTTTTCTCCACGAAGTCATAACTCCTCACCACCGATCAGGCTTAGTGGAATCTCCAGAAAGCTCCCAACAATCCTCACGCCTTCTGGTCGCCAATCTCTCCCCAGCCTGAGTGTTGTCACCGCTGCCTGCCAGTCTTCAAGCCTCACCCTCAGCACTCCGCGATGCCCCAGCCTCCAGCGCTTGCCCGGTGGGATGCAGCGCAAGACCTCAATAAGCCGCGCGCGCAAGTCGGCAGAGAAGGTATGGGCGAAAGCGTTACTTGTGTTACTACCGTTACTCGGTCCTGGAGAATCTGGTAACGCTTTTGTAACGCTTTCTCCATCCTCGGCGGAAAGCGTTACCATAGCGTTACTCTCTTCCGGTCCCGGTGGGTAACGCTGTAACGCTTGTAACGCTTTTGCCCCACACTTCTCCGGTGCTTTGTTTCTATCTATGTCCTCACCCTCACCTTTACCCGGATCCCGCCGGGTGATCCTGATCTGGCGTTTGTTGTTCTTACCGCCGCCTGTTTCATACCTCTCTATGGTTATCCCCTCCTCAGCGAGGTTTGGGGTCAACTTATTAAGCCGCCTGGTAAGGGTGTGTGGTGCCCTCGGGAAGCCCTTAATCTTATCCACTCCATACTCCCCTGCCAGCTGGGTGAGCTCCCTGAGTAGCTTGGTGGGTGTTCCCTCCCAGCTATCCCGGTTCTCCATGAATTTAATCAGCAGGTCGCCAATCGCATCAGCTTCAAGAACCTCTCTGTTCTGCCTCCTGAGCTTCTTCATGTAAGCGTTGAAAAACTCCAGAGGCTCGTAGCCCAGCGCTCTTGCAATTGCCTCGCCCCACACCGTGAAGTCCGCCATTCTCGGAAGCGTGGTAAGTTCCCTCCTCACTTCCCCCACTATCGCCATAGCTTTAGAGATAGCCGAGAATAAGCCGCCCACGATCTTTGGCAGGTCCCTCTCAAAGGCTTCTTTAACCTCTCTGATAGGCTTACGCTCGGTTACGGGGATTCGCTCCAGCTCGTAGATTATCGCCCTGTCCTGAAAGTCCGGCTCGAGCCCTGAGATATTTATCCCGTTGGTCCCCACGCAGCGGATAAACCGGTAGTAAAAATCTTCGTCATCGGTGTATAGCTCTCGCTTACTCTGTGCTGTCCCCGTTACGGCTCTACATAGTATATCGCTCTGCTCCTTGCTGAGCTTGCTCACATTGTCAAAGAGAGCAACATAGTTATGCGCCAGCTTCTGGATTAGCTCCTTATTATCATGCGGGAAGCTCAGAACCTCCAGGCTGGAGGGGTCCACCACCCGCCTGGTCATCTCATAAGCTGTGGTCTTTCCGCTCCCCTGCGCACCATAGGCTACGGGTATAGGGTGAGGTATATCTGGGATTAAGAAGCTCGCAACGTTGCACAGGTATAATAACCCGTCTCCGTTGGCTATGCGTATATGCCTCAGCAGCCTCTTGAAGTCCTCTGGCTTAGCTTCGGGGTCCGGCTCCACTTGTGCCTGCATATGCTGGTAACGCCTAAATATAGGCTCCTGATGCCCCACATAGCGCCAGCCTTGGGCGTCTATTTCTATAAGTTTCCAGTCCGGGCGCCCCATGTCGTAGAGCATCTTCCCGTCTTTCCATGCCACCCGCAAGCTGAGCCTATGCTGCTCCCCTTCAAAGCATGCGATAGCTTCCAAGGTTGCAATTGCGCTGCTAATTGCTTCGGGGTTGGCAGCTCTGCCCTCTCTCTCCCAGAGCAGGCGATGTAGGAGATTCCTGAAGTCCCGGCTCCTCACCGGCATTACCGCTATGCTCTTTCCGTTGAGTTTCACCGCCGCGAATGCTTTGTTATGCTCATCCCTAAACAGTATGAATCGCTCGAGCCCTAACTCTATTAGTCGCTTCGCCAGCGGTGCTCTCTCACCATCCTGATTACTATTTTCACATTGTTCTGTTATTTTCTCTAATTCTGTTAGTAATGCTGCCGTTACACCTTCTTTTTCATCTTTACTTAATTTTCCATACTCTATTTCAATTAAATTTATAATTTCATGAATTACATCACGTCGACTGCGTAGATTGTGCGGATTTATAGCAACACCTGGCATTATAGTAACGCCATCGGCGGATTTCAAGGTTATTAGCACCTTTTTAGGACCGTCTCTTCGCACATTGATGATGAAATCCTCACCTGCCGCTTCGAAGCTGGTCATCTCGAGCCCCCCTAATTTGTGCGAGTTTCTCCAATTCCCGCAGCAGTGTCTCCTCCTCTTCGCTCAGCAGCCCATCTCTGGCAAGTTTTCGCAATGTAGGCAACTTATCAATTAAATTTTTAAGGATTGCCATCGTTATCGCCCTCCAGCTCTTCAATGGTCACTCGTAACGGTTTAGAAAAATCAAGCTCGCCCCAGAGGCATCGGGGAACGGCGATGACGACCTTTTTGCCTTCTTTCCAAGCTTTTTTGGTAAAAGTTATTGCTCGTGCCATGCTGTAATGTGAATGTGCAAAAACGCATATACATGTTATGCTGCTCATTTTTTGCGATGCAAAACCCCGCCCCCGGAGGGCATGCTGGGGTAGGTTTTGCAGGTGAAAAAAGGAGAGGTGAGGCAAAGTGTCCAAGAAGGAGAGGCTACGTCAACGTGTTCTGGAAATACTGCACGCCAGAGGGCGGGTGCAGCTCAAGGAGCTCCGCCGATTGCTGGAGGAAGAGGGTTACTCCCGCCAGCTCGTGGACTATCATATAACACAGCTGGTCAGGGAGGAGAAGGTATTCGCCTACTTAGGTCCGGACCTCTCTCGCTCCTCAATCTGGCTGATGCCGCGCCACCAGGTGGAGAAGGAGGTACTCGCAGCGCTGGACAGGCTTGCAGAGGATCCTGAAGCAGAGCGCCTGTTTCTGCAGTACTGGTGCGGGAAGATAGATGCCGCCGGAGCAGAGTGTCCAGAAGCCCAGGAGCTGGTGCAAAGGCTCAGGCAGGCAGGGGAGCGCATCTGTTTTGCCATCAAGCTGGGGGTTATTGGCAAAACTGAGCTTGCCGGCATCCTCGAACTGTTCCGGGATCCTTCGAGCATTCCCACTGTGCATCCTGGCGATCCGCCAGCATGTGCCTTCCTGAAGGCGATGGAGAATGAGATACTGAGCATTCAAAGAAAATTCAGGGAGCGCGGAGTACGCCTCACTCTGCTCCCCGTGGCGATTGTCCATCTTGATTAGCCCTCTACTCCCGCCTCTGTGCAAGCGCCTCCGCCACTTCACCCTTCGCCATGAGGACCTTCATCAGCGCCAGCGTGTCCTTGAATTCAGCCAGCAGGCGCACCTCCTCCTCAAGCGCTCTCAGGCGCCGGTGCAGCTCCCTGTTTTCAAGCACCAGCTCCTCCACCAGGGCTCTGTTTCTCTCAAGCCCCCGCTTCACCTCATGTGCAGCCCTCACCAGATTCTCGGGTGGCATGATGTGCAGCACATGCTCAGCCTTGGCGTAGTATTCTGCGAGCTCCTCCACGGTGTAGCGCCTGTATGCACCCGTCAGGTAGCCCTCATGTCCCATCAGCGCCTCCACAACATCCACGGGCGCTGCTGTGCTCAACCTGCTCCGGAAGAATTTTCGCAGGGTGTGCAGTCGGAGCTTCCTCAAACTGGTGCGCCTGTCCCGTGAAGCAAAGCCAGCACGCTCCAGGGCTCGGTGCCACATCTCATGGGCTACCGTCTTGCTGAATGGGAACACCCGCGGATCATCAAGAACCTTCGCACTGCTCCTGCCAGCCTTCTGCAAGCCCGCGTTGCGGTTCAGCGCGCCCTTCAGGTACACCTCACGCCTGCTCAGCCACGCCTGCAGAGCCTCCGCAGCCTCCGATGAAACGAAGGTAACCCGTCCGGCGCCCGTCTTTGTGCTGTCCGCCCGCACCACCACCCGCACCGGCTCCTCCTCAAGCTTCACATCCTCCAGGTGCAGGCTCAGCGCCTCACCCAGGCGCATTCCGGAGCTCGCCAGTACGAGCACCAGAGCTCTGCCGTGCAGGGGCAAATGCTGCAGGATACGCCTGAGCTTCTCCGGGGTGGCTATGTCTTCTTCGCTCACTGTTTTAGCTGGTGGCAGAAGCTTTCTGAGCAGGCGTTTCTCCTCCGGTGCCGGCTCCCAGCCATTTACAGCCAGCCACTCACGCACCGCTGCCAGCCTCAGCGCCACGGTCTTCGGTGCCCTGCCCTGCTCCAGCAGGCTGCGCGCAAAGCTCTGCAGGTCCGCAAATCTGTCCCGCTGCTCCTGCAGGTACTGCCTGCTGAGCTCCTCCGCCTCCTCGTTGCTCAGGGTCTTCAGCTCCCTGCCATACACGTGCGCGAGAAAGATCCTGAGGCTTGCCCTGTAGTTGCTCCGGGTGTTGGGCTTCCCGTAGAGGTTCAGAAACCCCTCCAGGGTGTGCATGGCATTATTATTAGGCGGGCATGTAGATAAAAATTTCCCAGTCAGCAGCAAAAAACTTTATGTTGCTCAGGGTAGAGCACCTGCACATGGAGATACACTTCCTTGGCTCCGGCGGTGGCAGGTGGGTCACGCTGACCCAGAAGCTGCGTACAGGCGGGATAAGGCTGCATGCAGAGGCAAAGGTGCACGTTGACCCGGGTCCGGGGGCGGTGCTCAGCATGGCTCAGGCTGAGCTCAACGCCCTTGACACCGACGCAGTCTTTGTAACGCACTCGCATCCCGACCACTACACCGACTCCCACGTGATGATTGAGGGCATGACACGCGGGATGCGTACCAGGCGCGGGGTGTTTGCAGGAAGCAGGAGCGTGGTTCTGGGTGAGGGCGACGCAGGACCGGTGGTGACCAGATACCACTTAGACAAGGTCAGCGAGGTGCACGTGCTCAGCCCGGGAAGCACGGTGAGCACGCTGAGCTTCAGGGTCAGAGCGCTTCCCGCGAGGCACAGCGACCCCACCACCGTGGGGCTGAGCTTTGAGTTTGAGGATGGTGTGGTAGCCTACACCAGCGATACCGAGTACTTTCAGGGTATGGGCGAGGGCTACGAGGATGCCAGGGTGCTGATAATCAACGTCATCCGCCCCTCCTCCAGGCGAATCCCCTGGCACCTCTGCACCCAGGACGTTATAAAAATTCTGGAGGAGGTAAAGCCCGAGCTTGCTATACTGAACCACTTCGGGATGAACATGATAGGCGTGGCAGCCAGAGAGGCGGAAAGGGTGCAGAACGCAACTGGCGTGAGAACCGTGGCGGCAAACGACTTCATGCGGGTTGTAATCAACGAGAGCATAGAGGTTGAGGCTGGCGAGGTGCGCTGATGCTTCCCGAGAGCTACTCACCGCAGCAGGTTGAGAGGAAGTGGCAGCAGAAGTGGGAGGAGCTGGGGGTGTACAGGTTTGAGCCTGAGAGCGAGAAGCCTGTGTTCTCCATAGACACCCCTCCGCCGACGGTGAGCGGGCGCATGCACCTGGGGCATGCGTTCTCCTACTCGCAGATGGACTTCATAGCCCGCTACAAGCGCATGCGGGGCTACAACCTCTTCTACCCCTTCGGCACCGACGACAATGGTTTGCCCACCGAGCGGCTGGTGGAGCGCATAAACAACGTCAGAGCCAGGGAGATGAGCAGGGAGGAGTTCGTGGAGCTGTGCCTGCGCACCCTTGAGAAGCTGCGCCCCGAGTTCGTGCAGGACTGGAAGCGCATAGGTATAAGCGTTGACTGGTCGCTGAGCTACTCCACAATAGACGAGCACTGCCGCAGAATTTCGCAGCGCTCCTTCATCCAGCTCTACCGCATGGGCAGGGAGTACCGCAGGGAGATGCCCTTTATATGGTGCCCC
Source organism: Methanobacteriota archaeon (assembly GCA_013152995.1). Classification (GTDB taxonomy): domain Archaea; phylum Hydrothermarchaeota; class Hydrothermarchaeia; order Hydrothermarchaeales; family BMS3B; genus JAADFH01. Next base: position 3,891 of record JAADFH010000038.1, on the reverse strand, counting down.
ACCTGCGAGACCGCAATAGCGCAGGTGGAGCTTGAGGACAGGGAGGTGGAGAGCAGCTTCAACGACATAGCCTTTGAGCTTGAAGGTGGCGGGAGGGTGGTGATCGCAACCACGCGCCCGGAGCTTCTTCCAGCTTGCGTGGCGATATTTGCGCATCCCGAGGATGAGCGGTACTCTGAGCTATTCGGAAAGCGTGCAAAAGTGCCGATATTCGGGCAGAGTGTTGAGATAATGCCCGATGACAAGGTTGACCCGCAGAAGGGTACGGGAATTGTGATGTGCTGCACTTTTGGTGATGTTCAGGACATTGAGTGGTACATGAAGCACAACCTGGAGCTCAGGGTTGCGATAACAAAGGATGGGAGGATGAATGAGCTCGCTGGTAAGTATGCTGGAATGAAAATCAAGGAGGCGAGGGCTGCAATCATAGAGGACCTCAGGAAGCAGGGGTATCTGCTACGCTCCAGAAAGATAACGCACGTGGTGAATGTGCACGAGCGCTGCGGCACTGAGGTTGAGATACTCAACACCAAGCAGTGGTTCATCCGCTACCTTGACCTGAAGGAGGAGCTCTTAGAGGCTGGCAGGCGCATACGCTGGCATCCCGAGCACATGCGCTCCCGCTACGAGAACTGGATTCACGGGCTGCGCTGGGACTGGTGCATCTCCCGCCAGCGCTACTTCGGCGTGCCCTTCCCCGTGTGGTACTGCAAGGCGTGCGGGGAGGTGATCTTAGCCAGGGAGGAGGACCTGCCGGTTGACCCGCTGTACGACTCGCCACCCGAGCCCTGCCCGAGGTGCGGCAGCAGGGAGTTTGAGCCTGAGAAGGATGTGCTTGACACCTGGGCTACCAGCTCGCTGACGCCGGTGATTGCTGCTGAGCTGGTGCAGGATGAGGAGCTCAGGAAGAAGCTCTACCCGATGTCCCTGCGACCGCAGGCGCATGACATAATAACCTTCTGGCTGTTCAACACAGTCGTTAAGGGGTTGTTGCACTTCGGCGAGATTCCCTGGCAGAATGCAATGATAAGCGGCTGGGCGCTTGATCCAGAGGGCAGGAAGATGAGCAAGAGCAAGGGTAATGTTATTGAGCCGGAGTACGTGCTCTCAAAGTACGGAGCCGACGCCCTCAGGCTCTGGGCTGCGGAGAGCAAGCTGGGTGAGGACCTGCCCTTCAAGGAGAAGGACCTGGTTGCGGCGAGGCGCTTCCTGAACAAGCTCTGGAACGCCTCAAGGTTTGCCCTGACTCACCTCAGGGGCTACGACGGCTCGCAGCCACAAAGGCTGCACCTCATAGACGCCTGGCTGCTCTCAAAGCTCCAGAGGCTCATCCGTGAGTGCACGGAGCAGTTTGAGGGCTACCGTTACTCAAAGGCGAAGAAGGCGCTCATGAGCTTCTTCCTGTCAGACTTCTGCGACAACTACCTGGAGATGGTGAAGCACAGGCTGTACAACCCCGAGCGCTACGGTGAGGATGCCAGGCTCAGCGCGCTCTACACCCTGCAGCACGCGCTGCTGAGCGTGCTCAAGCTTCTTGCACCCTTTGCACCCCACATCACCGAGGAGATATACCAGGCGTACTTTGCGGGAGTGGAGGGGGAGAGGAGCATACACGTCTCAGCCTGGCCTGAGGTTGAGGAGAGCCTCCTCAACCCCGAGCTGGAGGCGAGGGCTGAGCACGTGGTGAAGCTGGTGGAGGCGGTGCGCAGGTTCAAGGGTGAGCGCGGCATGGCGCTGAATGCACCGCTTGAGAAGCTGGTTGTGGTTGCCTCGGAGCAGGTGCTGGACTGCCTCAGGGAGGGTGCGGACACCATAGAGGGCACGCTGCACGTCAAGCAGCTGGTGCTCACCGGCGAAGCGGAGCTGCAGGAGCGGGTGGCTGAGCTTGTGCCGGAGTTCTCAAGGCTGGGTCCGGAGTTCAGGGAGCATGCCGGAAGGGTTGCAGAGTACATGCGCAGCAATGCGGAGGCTGTGGTGGAGGACCTGGAGAGGAGCGGTGTGCACCGCTTCACCCTGGATGGCAGAAGCTTTGAGCTCAGAAGGGAGCACGTGAAGAGTGTGCGCAGGGAAATCCTGCTGAAGGGGGAGGCGCTGGAGAGCGTGCAGCACGGGCTGGGGGATGCTGTTGTTCTGGTTGGTGCATGAGGGCTTGCAATGGGGGCGCTGCTCCACTACATGGGCACAATAACCCTCTGCACGGGCATGGTCATGCTCCTCCCGGCGCTCACCAGCGTTTTCATGGATGAGGCGGAGCTGAGCTACGCCTTTGCGCTTCCTGCGGCTGCGTGCATAGCCGCGGGCTATGCTGTGTACAGGCTGAGCCCCAGGGGCGAGCTGAACCTGAGGATGGCTTTTGCAGTCTCTGCACTGGGGTGGGCGCTGGTGGCGCTGATAGGCAGCCTGCCCTACGTGCTCTCGGGCGTGCTCAGCCCCTTAGACGCCTACTTTGAGGCGATGGCGGGCTTCACCACCACGGGCATAACCATGGTAACACCGGGGGAGCTGCCCAGGAGCATGCTGTTCTGGCGCTCTCTGACCCAGTGGATAGGGGGCATGGGAATTGTGGTGCTCTTCCTTGCGCTGTTCGCTCCTGCGGGTGCGGCTAAGCTCTACACCGCCGAGGCGAGAACCGAGCGCCTGGAGCCGAGCCTTGCAAGAACCGCGCGCAGGATATTCTACATCTACACCTACCTCACCCTTGCGGGGATTCTGCTGATTTACCTGAGCGGCTCCAGCGTGTTTGAGGCTGTGAACCACGGGCTTACTGCCATTTCCTCGGGCGGATTCTCGCCCAGGGATGACAGCTATGCGGGAATGCCGGAGAGCGTGAAGATTGCCACGGTGCTGGTCATGCTCATGGGTGGCACGAGCTTTGCGCTGCACCAGCGCTGGCTTGAGGGCAGGCTCAGGGACGTGCTGCACAGCACCGAGCTGAGGGCTATGCTGGTGTTTGTGGCTGCCGGCGCGGCGGTGCTCTACGCTGACGGCGTGAGCGCTGTGGATGCGGTCTTCACCTCCATGTCGGCGGTTACAACCACAGGCTTCAGCGTTCTTGAGCTCAGCAGCCTGAGCGAGGTCTCAAAGTACGTGCTCCTTCTCCTGCTCCTGGTGGGCGGCGGCTACGGCTCAACCGCAGGCGGGCTGAAGGTTATAAGGGTGGTTGCCTGCCTGAAGGCTGTGCTCTGGTTCCTGCGCAGGAGCACCTCTCCGAGAAGCAGGATTGTGAGAACCAAGCTGCAGGGCAGGGTGATGGAGGAGGAGGAGATGCTCGCCGTGGTTCTGTTCACCCTGCTCTACCTGATTTTCATAGGAATCGGCACAGGGGTGTTCGTTTACTTGGGGCACGACCTCCTCACCTCAGCCTTCACCGTTGCCACCGCCCAGGGAAACAACGGGCTGGTGCTGCTGACGGAGTACCAGACGGTGGAGAAGCTGGTGATGCTCTTCTACATGTGGCTGGGCAGGCTTGAGCTGATACCCGTGCTCATCCTGTTCATGTGGAGGGGCGGGCGGTGAAGAGCTTCTTTGTGGTGCACGAGCATCATGCGAGAAGGCTGCACTATGACCTGAGGCTGGCTATGGAGGGGGTGCTCAAGAGCTGGGCTATACCCAAGGAGCCGCCTGCGGAGAGCGGCACCAGGAGGCTGGCGATTCAAACTGAGGACCACGAGCTTGAGTATGCTGAGTTTGAGGGCGTGATTGAGGAGGGCTACGGTGCTGGAGAGGTGCGGATATGGGACAGGGGCGAGTGCGAGTTTGAGAGCATAAAGGAGCACAAGCTCGTGTTCCACCTGCGCGGGAGCAGGCTGAGAGGGAGGTACGTGCTGCTGAGGTTCCCGAAGGGTGGCGAGAATGCCTGGCTGTTCTTCAAGGCAAGGGAAAAGTAGGCTG
>JAADFH010000037.1 GCA_013152995.1 Methanobacteriota archaeon | reverse complement strand
CCGCCTGTCACCCCGCTCTTCTTTTTCTCAGCCTGATAAGCAGCGCTGCAGCGAGCGCGGCGATGGCTGCGGCGGCGTAGTACCAGTGCCTGCTGGCTGGATGTAGCACCTGGATGTAGGAGTACTCCACTCCCGAGTGCTCCTCCCCGTTCTCGCTCCACTTCACCACAAGCTCCACGGGGTACCGCTGCTCTGCGGCATCGCTGTCAACATCCACATGAAACACCACCACGCTCTCCTCACCCGGAGCAAGCCTGCGGATGTAGTACTCGCTGCCCACCGGGGTGAAGGGATAGCTGGCACGAAGGGTGAGCCTGAGGTGCTCCGCCTCCCTGCTTCCAGTGTTCCTTATCAGGAAGCTCACCCTCTGCTCCTTACCCCCTGCCCTTACCACATCTCCAGCAGACTCAACCTCAAAGTCTGCACGCCTGTAGAGCACGAGCTCCAGCTTTTCCTCAGCCTCACCACCGCGCCACTTCAGCCTGACAGGAAGCTCGTGCTCCCCGGCCTCTGCATCCTCCTCAGCCTCCAGCACCGCTCGCACGGTGGCTGTGCCTCCAGCCTCCAGGTCACCAACGTACAGCCTCCTGCTGCTCCACACGGGCTTCACCCCTGGAGAATCTCCGAGCTCAAGCACCAGCTCATTCACGGGCGAGCTTCCGCGGTTGACCACCCTGAGCGCAAGCGTGAGCATGTCCCCTGGAGCGGGCTTCTCGGGCGCTGAGGAGTCAACATAGAGCTTAAGCTCCTGCGCCTCGCTTACGCTCACCCTCACCCTGTCGCTGGCTTTCATCCATTGCCCGCTGTACCTGTACGCCACCTGCACAGGCAGGATGCGCTCCGGCGAGGTGCTCTCGGAGAGCTCCGCAGAAATGTACACCCTGCGTGCACCTCCCGGCTCCAGCCCACGTACACCACCCTGCTGCTCCACTCCGGCGAGATTCCCTCACCATCCCCTGCGTAGACCAGCACGTTCCTTGCGGTGCCGCTTCCCAGGTTTGCCACCCTGAGCTCAAGCGTTACCGTATCACCCGGGGCTGGTTTCTCAGGCTCGGAGCCGCTGAGGAAAACCCTGACCACGGGCTTTCCGGAGACCTTTATGGACACAGGGTGGACCTCTGTGAACCTCTCGCTTCCGCCTCTGGTGCCCACCATCTCGCTGTACCTGGTGTAGCTCAGCACCACCTTCAGGGGGTACACACCCTCCACAGCTCTCGGATCAACGCTCAGGGAGTAGCTCACCTCAGTGCCATACAGCGTAACCGTGCCCAGCCTCACTGGCTGCGTGGGGCTGATGTTGAGGAAGGGATACCCGCCCTGCAGGTAAACGTAGGCGTCGCCTATGTACTTATCGCCACCCCAGGCGTTCACCACCCTGAAGCTCAGGTTGAAGCTCTCACCCGGATAAAGCGGCTCAGGCTCAACCTTCACATCCTCCAGCACCAGCGACTCTCCGCCGGGCTGTGCATGAGCGCCTGCAAGAAAAACCAGTACCAGAAGCAGCGTCAGAGCTCTCATTTTACACCTCCAAGCGTTTTTTTGAATGAATATGAGCCCACGAGGAACATGGCAATCGCAAATGCTGAAATCACCACCAGGTCAACCAGCAGTGTCTCCCAGATTATCCCCCTTATCATCACAGCTCTTGCAGCGTCTGTGGCATAGGTCATTGGGTTCACTATGGCGAGGGGTCTCATCCAGTCGGGCATGGACTCCAGCGGGTAGAGTCCGCCGGAGAGGAACCACATGGGCATTATTATCACCTGCATCACAACCATCAGCTGCTCAAGCTGGGTAATTCTTGTGGCAAAAGCAGTGCTCATCCCTATAAACCCGAATCCGGAGATGAACATCAGCAGAATCACAAGCGCAAACCCGAGTGCGCCGCTCTTTAAATGCACCCCCATTAGCATCGCCACGGTGAGTGCAACCACACCGCTCGCTATGCTCTGCGCAACTCCGGCGAAGATCTTGCCCAGAATTATGGCGTCCCTTGAAATCGGGGAGACCATGAGCATCTTCAGGGTTCCGAACTCCCGGTCAAGGATGAGGTTGAGTCCGCCGGAGAAGATTGAGGAGAAGAGGATGGTCATCATCACCACCCCCGGAGCCAGGTAGTCCAAGTACTTTACACCCCTGCCGTAGACTGCGTTCCTCTCAACCACCACCGCATCCTCCATGCCGAAGCGTGCCGAAAAGCTGCGGCTCACCCTTGCGAAGTGCGCAGCCATTGCGTTTGCTATCTGCGGCGTGCTCTCATCGGTGCTCAGCCTCACCTTCACCCTCTCCCCCGAGCGCAGCCTCTCGGTAAAGCCTGCCGGGATGTAAACAACCCCGTACACCCCTCTACTTCTGAGCAGCCTCTCCGCCTCGCTTGGGCTGGTGTACTTGAGCTCAAGGGTTCTGCCGGTGCCGAGCATGCTGAGGTAGGCAAGGGCAAGGTCACCGCTGTCCTGGCTCACAACCGCCACGGGGATGTGGTTCACCTCGCCCCCGAAGGCGGAGCCGAAGATTACAATCCACATCATCGGAAACACCAGAGCCCTGACCACAGGGAGCATGGGATTGTTCACCCACACCAGCATCTCCTTCCAGAACACCACGTAGATTTCGCGCAGGAACCTCAATGCTTGAGCCTCCTGGCGATCTGCTTGATTCTGGTGTCTCCGCCCTGCTCGTCCCTTATGCTCCTGCCGGTGTAGTGGATGAAGACATCCTCAAGCGTCGGCTCCCTGACGGAGATTGAGCTTATGCTGGTGCCCAGCTTCTGGGCAAGGCTGAATACCTCTGCAAGCACCTTTTCGCTTCTCTCCGCAACCACCGACACCCTGCACCCCCTGGCACTCTTCACCCTGAGCCCAGCCTCCTCAAGCTCCTTCACAAACTCCTCGCAGCGTGCGGTGAGCTCAATCTCAACTATCTCCCCCTCACCCACCTTGTGCTTCAGCCTCTCAGGCGGGTCTATGTCCAGTATCCTGCCGTGGTCTATTATGCACACCCTGTCGCAGAGCTGCTCCGCCTCCTCCATGTAGTGGGTGGTCAGGAAGACCGTGACACCCTTCTCGGTGTTGAGGGTGCGTATGTACTCCCAGATTCTGCGCCTGGTCTGAGGGTCAAGCCCCACGGTTGGTTCGTCAAGGAATATCACCTCGGGCTCGTGGATGAGCACCTTCACAAGCTCAAGCCTGCGCTTCATGCCCCCCGAGAAGGTCTTGACCTTGCTGTCGGCTCTCTCCTCAAGCTCCACGATTGCCAGGAGTTCGGGTATCCTGCTCTCCACCTGCTGCCTGCTCAGCCCGTACAGCATACCGTGGAACACCAGGTTCTCCCTCGCCGTCAGGTCTCCCTCAAGCACGACCTCCTGGGGCACGAGTCCGATTCTGCGCCGCACCTGCTCGGGCTGCTGCACGATGTCGTACCCCGCTATCCTTGCGGTGCCGCTGGTGGGTCTGATGAGGGTGGTCAGCATGTTTATGGTTGTGGTCTTGCCGGCACCATTCGGCCCGAGAAAGCCGAATATCTCACCCCTCTCCACGCTGAAGCTTATGCTATCAACTGCAACTATGCCGTTGAACTCCTTTCTGAGCTTCTCAACCTCTATTATCACCCTCATCCCCTCCAAACCTTGAGTACACCTCGTTGAAGTAGAGGGGTGCTATCCTCCTGGCAACAGCGTACACCGCGGGTATGCGGTGGTAGTGGACCGAGATGGCGTCTCTTAGCGTGCCTGTCTCCAGGAAATCCCCGAAGGCTATGCACACTTCCATGCCGTCAACGTACAACAGCTTGAGAGGGGGCAGCGGCAGCGATGTGGAGGGCACCAGGCAGAACTTGGTTGCGTGCTCCGCAAACCTGAGCAGCGTCTCACGGTCCGCGCTCTCCCGGAAGGCGGGGTTCTGGTGCACCACAAGGAACACCTCCACCCCGCGCTCCTCTGCGCTTCTGAAGGCTTGCAGCAGCCTGTGGCTTTCCTCTGCGGAAATCCAGCCCATGAAGGAGTAGATGCTCTCCTCTGCCTGCCCGAGCATCTCCAGAACCTTTACGTACACCTTCTCAATTCCCCTCCCGATGAATATCCTCGCCTCCTCCGCCGACCTGGTGTTCCAGAGCTCCGGCAGAAGCCTGAGCAGCGCCTTCTCAATCACCTCAAGCTCCCGCCTTTTCTGGGAGGTGAGCGCGGGCAGCGCCACCACCGGGTCAAGCGCACGGAAGCGTGCAGGTCTGGCGGGGTGGCTCTCAACCAGCCCGCGGTGCTGCAGCTTCTCCAGTATCTCGTACACCTGGGTCCTGGAGTGGCGGGTTGCCTTGGCGAGCTCGCCGGCGGTGGCGGTGCCCTTCCTGAGCAGCTCGATGTACACCCTGGCTTCAGCTTCGGTGAACCCCAGCCTCAGCAGCAGCTTCTCCGTTGACATGATGTTGTAATGCTACCTTACAACAATATATATAGGTTTCTGTGGCTGGCGTGAGTGCTTACACCACGGGCAGGGTAGTCTCCGTAAATGTGCCTAATGAGAAGCTTGGCATCTGGAACTTCACGCTCATAGCTAATGACAGCGTAGGCAACGAAGTGCAGCGGTATGTGGCAGTGCCTGTGGTTCCTGCCGGCGGCGGAGGTCAACAGGAGCATTACTGGTGCGCCCATAGGGGTAAACGAAACCAACGAGAACACCACCGCAGGCTTTGAGATACTTCCGAACGCAAACACGGGCAACCTCACTCTGAGGGTGAGGTTCAGCAGAAACGCCACAGAGCTTGAGCAGGCAACCAGCAACTCTGAATTTGCCAGCTATGCAGTCTCTGCAGGACAGAGTTCGCCAGACATGTACATCAGGGTTGAGGTGAGCGGCAACGTCAATGCCACAACGCTGCGCTACGTTGTGGTCAGGCTGGGCTATGCTCTCAAGTACCTGGACACCGACGGCGACGGCAGCGCTGACATAGACGAGAGCACGCTCACGCTGTGGCGCTACTGTCCGGCTATGCGGAGCTGGCAGCAGCTCAGGCAGGGCAGCATAACCTGTGGTAACGAAACGATAACAGTCTTCGGCAGCGGGGTTAACGCCTCAGCTAACTACGTGTGGGCAAACCTGAGCTCCCTCAGCCTGTTCGGAATAGGGGGTATAGCCGTTGCAACACCTCCACCTGCACCTCCCGCAGCCTCTGCTCCCGCTGGTGGCGGAGGCGGCATCTATGTGCCAGAGGCTGTGCTCTTAGCGAACAGCATAGACCTTGCCCTTGCGGAAGAGCTTGTTAGCTACCTTGAGTCCCTCGGAATAAGGCTCTACTTGGTCAACGCCAGCAACTTCAGCGAGTACTCAAGCAGGCGCTACATAATAATCCTGGGCAGGCACAAGGCTTATGAGGGTGTTGGCGAGATTGTGGCAAACCTTACCTCGCATGAAGAAAGGCAACGCATCCTCGCAGGCAGAGCGCACATAGTGAAACGCTCCGTGTTCAGAACAGAGCAGGTGGTGCACATCTTGGCTGGAAAGGACAGGTACGAGACAGCCAACGCCTGGAGAGAGAACTACATAGGCATAGCAGAGGACATAAAGTACGGAAGGTAAAACTACGAAATCGCACTCTTTATCCTTTTAACCCCCTTGGTAATAGCCCTGGTGGTCCTGAAGCCCAGCATGTTCTCAACAGAGTAGAGCATGACCTTCGTCAGCACGCCGGAGATGCCCATGAAGGAATCCCTGAGCACCTGGCAGTTCTTGCACATCTCAATCTCCTCATGCCTGCGCTCAATCATCAGCCTGCGCATCCTGCGAATCGGCAGGTCATTCCAGACCTCTTTCAGGCTCTTCTCCCTCACATTCCCCAGCACAACCTCACCTGTTATGTCCAGGCAGCATGGCACCACCGTGCCGTTCCAGAGTATGTTCATCGTCCTCCAGAGGTATGCGCAGGGGTAGAACCTGTCCTTTCTCACGGGCGGCAGCTTGAACTCTGAGTCGCTGAACTTTCCAGCCCAGGGGTGGATCATCCTGATTTCAATATCATCCAGCGGCAGGTCATCAAACATCCTGTAGAAGCGCTCCCTCTTCCTCTTTGTCTCCTCATCCTCCCCGTACTCCACGATGGAGTATGGTGTAGGGTTTCTTTGAGTTACCCTTTATCTCCAGGAACCTGCGCACATTCTCAAGGGTGCGCTCAAACTTCGCCCCCACCCTCACCTTCTCATAGGACTCCTTATCGTACCCGTCAAAGGAGAAGGAAATCAGCGAGAGCCCAGAGGCAATCAGCTTCCTTGCCTTGTCCTCATCCAGCAGCGTGGCGTTGGTGTGCAGCCTCACCTTCATCCCCCTGTTCTCTGCGTAGGCAATCATCCTGAATATATCCCTGTGCAGCAGGGGCTCGCCACCCAGAAACAGGAAGGCGGTTGTGGCATACTCGCTTGCCTCGTCAACAATCTTCCTGAAAAGCTCCCACTCCATAAAGCCGGTGTTTGACTTCTCAACCAGGGAGTTGGCGCACATCACGCACCTCAGGTTGCACCTGTTCGTGACCTCAATCCACAGCGCCGCAGGGGGGTATGGCACATGCTCCTGCGGGCTTCCAAAGGCGAACCTGAGGCTGTTGAGCAGGTTTCTCACGTCTCTGAGCATGGTTCAGGCATCCTGCTCCTGTGCGGAGCTCAGAAATATAAGAGGAGAGTAACATCCTGCTGGAGTTCCTGCACCTCACCTGCCCTCCTTCTTCAGGTAGTAGTAGACGGTGGTGAGGGGTATCCCCAGCCTGTCGCTTATCTCCTTTGCGGAGTACCCCTGCCTGCTTCTCAAGCTCGTACACCTTCTGAATCTTCCAGTTGGGATGGGAGCGCGGTCTTCCCGGGGTGAGCAGCAGGGGCTCAAACTTTATCCCGATCTTCTCCAGAGCGGTGCGTATCTTCTTGGGGGTGCGCTCGTAAAGCGATGGCGGGCAGGTTATGGCTTCTATATTCGGTGCGGCTGTAAGAATTGACGCCAGAATGTTTATCGTGGGGCGGATGCTCAGGTGCACCTTCTTGGTGCTCTCATCCAGCTTCTGGTTTATCTCCTCTATGAGCACGTCCTTCTGGGATGAGCGGAGCA
>JAADFH010000036.1 GCA_013152995.1 Methanobacteriota archaeon | reverse complement strand
CCTCTCACAGCTTCCCAGCACTATCTCGCCGTTGGTGCCTATGTCAACTATGAGCTGCACCTCCTGGCTCTTCTCCGGCTCAAGCGCCACCAGCACGGCTGTGCAATCTGAACCCACAAAGCCAGCCTGCACGGGGGGCAGGTAGACCCTGCAGGCAGGAGAGGTCCCACCTATGCCAAGCTCTCCTGCACTGACGCTCAGCCCCCTCGCAACAGCCGGCACGTAGGGCGAGAGCGCAAGCTGGGCTACAGGCAGCCCCAGGAGCAGGTGGTGCATGGCTGTGTTCCCCACTATCACCAGCTCAACCACGTGCTCGGGCTCTCTGCCAGCCCGCCTGCAGAGCTCTGCCACAAGCTCGCTTACAGCACTTGCGGCGCACCTCCTGAGCTCCTCAGCCTTCTCCCAGCCCTGCATGGCATGGCTCACCCTTGACATCACATCCTCCCCGAACCTCACCTGGGGGTTGAGCATAGCCGAGGTTGCGAGCACTTCACCGCTCTCAAGCTCCACCAGGTAGCCAGCCACCGTTGTTGTGCCCAGGTCAACTGCCACACCGAGCGGCTGCATCCTGCCCGCCTCAACCGCAACCGCTCTGTCCTGCCAGAGGCAGATGCTGACCTCCCAGCCACCCCTCCTGAGCTCGCTGCTGAGCCTCCTTAGAACCTCAACCTCGGGCTCCGGCTCTGGAATGCCAAGCGCAGTGAGTGCCTCAGCCACCCTGCTCCAGTCGTCCCTCTGGTCCTGCAGCGAGGGCTGGGGAATGCGCAGGGTGTGGCATCTTACCGCAGGCTCAAGCTCCACCTCCCGCATGCTCAGCCCCTTCCTCGCCGCATGCTTTGGCTGGCTCTCCTCGGGCACATGCACCACAACCCTGCCACCCAGCACCCTGGCTGAGCAGGCTAACCGCATCCCCTGCTCCAGAGCTCTGCCGAGCAGCTTAAGCTCCTCAGCCTCAGCGGCGCTCAGGTGCTCCGAGCCCTCAATCACCCGCACCCTGCACTTTCCGCAGCTCTGCTCACCCCCGCAGATGCTCTCTATCTCAACGCCCGCCCTTCTCGCAGCCTCAAGCAGCGTGCACTCCTCCTCCACCTCCGTGCTCCTGCCATAGGGCTGAAAAACCACGGTGCTGCTCATCAGAAAGATTAATGACTGCGCTGGTATTAAGCGTAATGGTGATGAGGGTGGTGTTCCTGGGCACAGGAGAAGCCTTCGGCAGCAAGCCCAACACCTGCCTGCTGGTGAACCGGGAGCTGCTGCTGGACTGCGGTCCGCATGCACTGCTCCAGCTCAGGAAGCTGGGGGCAGAGCTGGAGAGGATAAAGGCGGTGGTGCTGAGCCACCTGCACGGAGACCACTTCTTGGGCATGCCAGCGCTGCTGCTCGCCTGCAGGGAGGACGGCAGGGAGGAGAAGCTCACGATTGTTGGTCCGGAGGGCACGGAGCAGGCTGTCAGGGAGCTGCTCATGCTATCGTACCGCAGGGAGGTTGAGGCTCTGGGGTATGAGGTGGAGTTTCTGGTGCCGGAGGGCAGGGAGAGGCTCGCCAGCTACAACCTGAGCTTCTGCTCAACACTGCACGGCGTGGAAACGCTGTGCGTGAGCGTTGAGAGGCGCAGGAAGCTGGTTTACCTGTGCGATGGTGTGCCAACACAGGACTGCGTGGCTCTTGCGAGGGGTGCGCACCTGCTGGTGGCTGAGGCTTACTCCGCAGGCGCACGCCTGCACTCCTCACCCGAGCAGGCTGCAAGAATAGCCGCAGAGGCTGGAGCAGAGGCACTCGCGCTGGTGCACATCTACCGGGGCGCCAGCGAGGAGGAGCTGCGCAGGGCTGGGGAGCTCTTCCCCAGGTGCTTCATCCCGGGCGAGCTGGAGGAGGTGGAGGTGTGAGTCCCGCACAAGCGATTTTGGCAGAAACAGAGATTGGCTATTACAGTGCTGATTAGCCTCAGATGGAGACAACTTTTTTATGCGCAGCATGCAGAATCTAATCTGATGGAAAGAGAAGAGCAGTACACAAGAAAAATTGAGTATATAAACATGTGCATTGATAAAATGGCACCTCCGGGCAGTGAGAGCGAGACCTATGCCCTGTTCTACTTGGTGCACACCTCCGTGGAGGCTGCCATGGACGTGGTGGCGATGCTCGTAAAGGACCTGGGCGGGGTGCCGAAGGATGACTACTCCAACATATCCTGGCTGCAGCAGATGAACCTGCTCCGCAAGGAGCTTGCAGAGTGCCTCAGAAAGCTGAACGGGATGAGGAACATTCTCGTGCACAGGTACAACAAGGTGGAGGAGAGGCTGGTGGTTGAGAGCTTGGAGGAGATAAAGGCGTGCCTGAGAGAGCTGGTGGAGGCTGCAAAGAATGCGCTTGGAGAAGCTCATTGAAACCGCCAGAAGAGAGCTTGCACCCCTGAAGGAGCATGCCAGGGGTGTGGTGCTGTACGGAAGCGTTCTCACAGAGCACTTCATGCCCGGGAGGAGCGACATAGATGTGGCACTCGTGACCATGAAGAGGGAGGGGAACCTGGAGGTCTTCAGGAGGGTGCTGGGACTGGTAAACCCGGAGAGGTACGACGTCAGAGTCTTTGAGCTTCTGCCCCTGTACCTCAAGGCAGAGGTGATCAGGAATTACGCGGTCGTGTTCGGGGATGAGGGGGAGCTTGGAGAGTACTTCTATTTCTGGAGAAAGCTGTGCAGGCACTTTGAGCTGAGGGATGAGAGAGCCAGCGTTGAGAGCATCACCGAGGGCAGGAGGAGACTTGAGAGGCTGAGGCGCGGGCAGGCTTAAATCAGAGCAGCACCCGCATGCGCCTGCTGTCGTTCCAGCCGTAGGTTTGCCAGCCGTTCCAGGAGGCGTACACCCGAACGCGGTAGTCGTCTGCCGGAGGCAGGAGGGGCACCCGCCAGAGCAGCGAGGTGTTCCTGACCTCACCCAGGCTGAGCTTCACCTTCTGGCTCTCGCTGTACACGTAAACCCTGTAGCTCAGGTCCTGCGGGAAGGGGTAGGCTGGGTGCCAGGTTATGTTGAGCACCTCACCCCGCCTGAGAACCGCCGGCAGGTCTCCGAAGCTCACCGTGGGGTTGCGCAGGTAGAGCCTGATCTTGTAGGGGAAAAGCGCACCGTAGCTGCCAGCCTCAAAGGTTCTCACCAGGGTGTAGTTCCTGAGGCGCTCGGCGAGAAGCGGAGGGAGGTAGGTGTAGTACATGGGCGAGATTACAGCCACGAGCTCCGAGGGTGGGGCAAGCTTGAAGTAGTAGCCGGGGAGCTCAAAGCTCCAGGTCCAGCTCACGTTCCTCTGCTCCGGAGTTATCTCCTTGGTGGGCATCAGCGACTCCCCACGCACCAGCACTTCCTTGCTGGAGTGCAGGTCAAACAGGGGTATGAGCAGCGCCAGGCTTGAGTTGTAGCTCGCTGGGTAAACCGCATAAACGTCAACGCTCTCAACAGGAATGCGCTCCGCATACTTGGCGGCGCGCATCAGGTCAGCGGCACTGTTGGTCTGGGCAAAGGGTACGTAGGCGAGGTAGAGCAGCATGAGTGAGCTGAGCACGGTTGCAATGGCGAGGAAGCATGCCAGGCTTTTCCTTTGCTCGCTCAGGCGGGCAAGCGCATAGCCGGCGAGCAGGGCAAGGGCTGGATAGGCGGGTATCATGTACCTTATACGGGTGTCGTGGTAAATCACGAGGGGCACAAGGAACCAGAGCAGGGGGAGAGCAATCCCCCAGTCCCTGCGCCTCAGCGCCATGAAAGCGCCAGAGGCTGCAAGAAGGGTTACGGGAGCTGAGAACTGGTAGAAGAGCAGGTTCCACACGCTCTCAGCTCCCGTGATTTCGGGCATCCTTGATTTGAGTATCATTGCCGTGGCTATCTGCTCCTTCAGCACAGGAGCGAGGTGCAGGAGCACGGGCAGGGCAAGCGCCGTGCCGAGCAGCACAGGCAGCATGAGATGGCGGGGGCTCAGGCTCTCCCCGCGCAGGTGCAGGGTCAGGGGAACAAGCACTAAGGGCAGGAGGTAAACCCCGCCAGTGAGCTTGGTGAAGGGTATAAGAGCAACGCATGCGCCTGCTGTCAGCAGGTGCCTGGTGCTGTTGCTGTGGCTCAAGCCCGCGAGCAGCGAGTATGCGAGGGCTGCGGTGAGGAAGCTCAGGCTCACGTCCACCAGGGTTAGAGGAACCCTGGAGAGCACATAGGGTGAGGCGAGCATCAGCAGCGCCGTATAGCTCCCCGCCCTCCTGCCCCAGAGTCTCTGTGCTATGCGATACACGAGCAGGGTGAGGAGCGCGTAGAGGGTGAAGTTGTAAGCCTGTATCACAAGCCTGCTCTCTCCGAAGAGCTTGAAGAGGATGCCGTAGATGAAGGGCACCAAGGGCTGGTCAACGTAAACGTACAGCCTTTTGCCCCACTCGCTGACAAAGCTCTCCACGCCCTCAACCGCCAGAAACTTCGCCTCGCTGAAGTACCTGGCAGCATCCGGGTTGAGCTCCGGCATGGTGTGCAGGGTTAGCAGCAGCAGAAACACGCCTGCAGAGGCTGTGCGAGCGTCCAGCTCCCCGCTCCAGCGCTCAGAGGCTAAATATGCCAGCAGCAGGGCTGCGGCGAGGGCGAGGAGGAACAGACGGAAGTCTGCCATGGTGAAAATCTGACTCCAGTCGCTCCAGGACAGGGAGCGCTCCTGAATGTGCTCACGCAGCAGATAGAGAACAGAGTAGCCAAGAATAAAAATAGCAGAGAGGGAGAGGCGGCTCGCCAGCTTCAGCTGCCGCCACCTCCACCGCCTGCAGCAGCGCCTCCTGCAGCACCCTCAGCTGCCTTCAGGCGGGATATCACCAGATTGCTTATCTGTATGGAGTGCTTGACGGTGTCTGTCTTCATCAGGCTCATGTCCATGCCTCTGTTCTCAAGCTCCTCCTTCAGAGGCTCAAAGAGTATCTCTGGCAGTCCCGCCATGGCAGCAACCACCGCACCGGTTATCTCCTCATGCCTCTCCAGCACCTCAAGCGTTGCAGGCGGCAGGCTCATGTCCTTTATGAAGAGCATAACCTGCTTGTTCTCACCGCTGTGTATACCCGCGGTGTTCACCCACTCGTCGTTCTCGCCGTCAACCAGCAGAGCCTTCTTCGCAGGCACCAGCTTCAGGAACTCCTCTGCAACAAGCGCCGCCGTTTCATACCTGTCCTCACCGCCTATCCTGCTCACCGCTATACCCTGGTTGCGCAGCACATCCGCAACGCCCTCGGATACTGCCTCGGGTCCGCCGATTATGGTCACTGGCAGCTTCTTCTGCTTCAGGAAGTTGAACACCTCATCGGGTATCTCGTTGGTACCCGTGAAGAG